>CALVGV010000013.1 GCA_944327195.1 uncultured Limosilactobacillus sp. | reverse complement strand
AAAATCACCTTTTTTGACAAGATCATACCAAAGGTGAAATTTGAAAACTAGGATTTTAATTTCCGCGGAAGTCTAATCTTACCAGCCGAGCATCAGCCAGACCAGGTTTTGTAGGGCCAACCAGGCCACCGCCAGGAGGGTCGCCGCCAGGGCGTCGCTCGGGTAGTGGGCCCGCAGCACCAGCCGCGAGCCGACCATCAGGGTCCACCAGACCAGGAGGCCGGCGGTCAGCCAGGGGCCGCCGCCGAAAAGTTGGCAAATCATCAGCGCCAGCACGCTGGCACTGAGAACGTGGCCGCTGGGGTAGCTGTAGCCGTCGTCGTGGTCCAGGTGGCCGGCCGGGCGGGAACGGCGGAGGGTGTGCTTGATGAAGATCCCCACCAAATCGGCCCCGGCCAGGCCGGCCAGGGTCCAGCAGACCCGCGACCAGTCCGGCAGCTGGGTAGCGGCGAGGGCAAAGCACCAGGCCACCATCAGCTTAGGCTGGAAGACAAAGGCCAACCAGTGCCAGAGCCGGGCCGGGTGGGGCCGGACCAGGCGGGCGTGGAGGGCCGCGTCGGCCGCCCGGAAGCGGGAGCTTGCGGCCACCGCCGCCGTCAGGACCACCAGGGCGAGGGTGGCCGCCAAGAAGGTAAGTAGCAGGCTAGTCATCGGCGCCACCTCCCGTCACCCGCTCGCGCAGTTCCGCCGCCAGCGGGGTGTCGAGAGCCAGGGTGACCGCCAGGCGGGGCTGACCGCTCACCGGCAACTCCACCAGGCTACCCGGTTGGTAGTGGCAGGTCCCCAGGTAGTAGTAGGACTGCTGGTCGCGGCTGTTCGAGTGCTGGACGAAGAGGTGGAGGCGGTCGCCGCCCCCGGTCAGCCGGCGGACGTTCTTGGCGGCCGGCTTAAGGTCGCGGGCGTTCAGGAAGAAGCGGAGGGCGGAATCGCCGAGGAAGTCGTTTTGGTAGTCCTTGCTCCGCTTGATCCCGGGCCGCTTGTGGTAGGAGACGAAGAAGAGCCCCTCGCGCAGGCCGGTCGCCAGGTTGGTGAAGTAGTAGCCGCTGATGATCTGGGCGTTGAGGTTCTTGGGGTTATTGATCAGGCGGACGGCGTCCTTGCGGGTGTACTTCTTGCCAATCGTGAAGGGCTGATCGGGCCGGTACTGCTCGGCCAGGGCCAGGCCGGTCGCCACCGCGTCGGCCACCAGGCGGATAAAGGCCGGCGTAGTTAAGGCCTTTGCCATCGCCGGTCCCCAGCGATAGCCACGGGGCGTGGCCACCACGATTGGCTGGTCGCCGTAGTCGTGGCGGGTCGGCCGGGCCCGCTCGGCGAAGTAATCGAGCGAAAGAACCCGCGCCACCGAGGTCAGCGTCGCTTCATCCGCCAGGCAGCCGGCCGCGGCCAGTTGCTGGCGGTAGGCGGTTTGGCCCAGCTCGCCTTCGTTAAGCAGGGCCGAAAGGAGGAGCAGTTCCTGGCGGCGCTTGCCGTTGAGCAGCTCGGCGGTCAGGAAGGTGAGCACCCGTTGCTGGTAGTCGGCCAGCGTCAGCTCCTCCCCCATCTTGGCCAGGAACTGGCCGTAGTTTTTGGCGGTCCCGGCGGTCGCCACCACCAGCGGGTCGGCCACCGCCAGGCGGTGAAAGTCCAGCAGGCTCGGCACCCGCCCCAGCCGCTGCTTGAGTGCCCGGTACTTGGGGCGGAAGTAGGCCAGGCTGCTCTGGCGGACGGCGTCGAGGGCGGCCAGCACCCGCTGGCGGGCCACCGGGGCGAAGTAAATTGTCGCCTCGCCGACCAGGCTCCCGCGGCTGACGGTCGCCCGGGCCTCGTCGGCGTCAACTTCCCGGCCGGTCAGGGCCAGCGGCAGGAGGTAGTTGTGCTTGAAGTTGCCGATGAAGTCGAGCACCACCAGGAAGTCCTTGCCCGGCGCCTTACGGAGGCCGCGGCCGAGCTGCTGCTGGAAGACGATCGGCGAGTTGGTGTTGCGCAGGAAGACCACCTGGTTGACGCAGGGGATGTCGATTCCCTCGTTGAAGAGGTCGACCGTCACCAGGTAGGTCAGCTGGCCGGCCTCGAGCTGCTTGATTAGCCGCTGACGCTTGGCCACCGGATCCTTGCCGCTGAGGGCGGCGGCCGGCTGACCGTGGCGGGCCAGGGCCGCCGCCAGCGCCTCGGCCTCGGCCACGCTGGCGCAGAAGATCAGCCCGTGGAGGACGGGGCCGGAGTGACCGTAGTAGGCGGTCTGCTCCAAGAGGTAGTCAACCCGCTCGTCGGTGGTCAGCATGGCAACGGTTTCGCGCAGGTTGCGGGGCCGCCGCCCGGCCGCCAGGTCCTCCTGGTAGCGGTCGACCTGCTGGTTGGCGCCGGCGCTTTGGAAGCGGTAGTCGGCCACGCCAACGTAGTGGAAGGGCACCAGCATCCCCGCCGCCAGGGCATCCGGGAGGCGGATCTCGTAGGCCACCTGGTGGTCGAAGAGAGCAAAGAGGTCGAAGTCGTCGGTCCGCTCCGGGGTGGCAGTCATCCCGAGGCAAAAGGCCGGGGAAAAGTAGTCCAACAGGTCGCGGTAGCTGGCGGCGCCGGCGTGGTGGACCTCGTCGATGATCAAATAGTCGAACTCGCCGGCGGTAAAGGCCGCCCGGTGACGGCGAAGCGACTGGACGGTGGCGAAGAGGTAGCGGGCCCCCGCCTCCTGCCGGTCCCCGGTGAAGAGGCCGTAGTCGCTGGCCGGCCCGCCCAACACGCGCCGGAAACTTTCCCTGGCCTTGACCAGGATCTCGGCCCGGTGGGCAAGGAAGAGCAGCCGCTTGGGGGCCGCCTGACGGACCGCCAGGGCGGCCAGGTAGGTCTTGCCGGTCCCGGTGGCGGAGATCACCAGCGCCCGCCGCGCCCCGCCGGTCTGGCAGGCGGCAATCTGCTTCAGGGCGGCCGCCTGCATGGCGTTGGGGGTGATCGGCCCGGCGGCCTTGCTAGCGGCGGCTGGGGCGGGAGTCGGCGCCTGGTAGGAGCGCCGGTAGTCAGCCAGCCAGGCCGGGGTCAGCGACCGGGCCTGGTCCCACTGGCGGGCAAAGCTGGCCGCAAACTGGGCGGTAAAGGCGCCCTGCTGGCGGGAGTCGAGCCGCAGGACCCACTCCTGGTTGTGACCGAGGAAGGCCCCGCTGGTTAAATTGGCGCTGCCGACCAGGAAGGTGGCGTAATCACCGTGGTCAAACCAGTAGCCCTTCTGGTGAAAGCCGTCCCCGCTCGCCAGGCGGACGGTCAGGTTGGGTACCTTCAGCAGCTCGGCAAAGACCTTGGGTGAGTTGAAGGAGAGGTAGGTCGCCGTCAAGAGCCGGCCTTTCACCCCGCGGGCCGCCAACTCACGCAGGATTGGCTTGAGGTTGGAGACCATCGCCTCGGTGATGAAGGCCACGCTGATCGTGAAGGAGCGGCAGGTCAGCAGTTCCTGACGGAGGGTCACCCAGAGGGGGGCGTCCTGGTTGTCGAGCAGGGCCGGGCCGAAGTTGAGGCTGGCCTGCCCCGCCTGGCGGTCCACCAGGCCGTGGAGCAGGGCCCCGGTTAATTCGTCTCCTTGCCAATCGGTCATTGTGCTTTTCCTCCCTAAATTTGCTATTTTCCTATTATAAGGGACGCCGGGGGCAAAGAAAAAGCGGCCCCGCACTGGTTCCGCCTACTTCTTATCTGCCGTCACCCGATTGTAGTGGCGCCCCCACTCCTCCATCGCGGTGATGACCGGGGTCAGGGTCTGGCCAAAGGGGGTCAAGCGATACTCCGTCTTGGGCGGAACCACCGGGTAAATCTTCTTGGCAATCACCCGGTCCGCCTCCAGCTCCCGCAACTGACGGGCCAGCATCCGCCGCGAGCAGTCCGGCAAGCGCCGCTGAAGCTCACTGAAACGGCAGACCCCACTCTTCATTAAATGGTACAAAATCACGCTCTTCCACTTGCCGGCGATCACCTGAAGGGTGCTCTCAACCGGGCAGCCGGGGGCGCAGTCGTAAATGTGCCGGGGCATATGCTCACTTTCTTTCTCGTGGATTCGTTCCTAGTATAGCGATTCGGCGGGCCAAGGGGAAGGATTTGTAACTAGGGCACATCAAATTCCCGTCTTGTTTTCTGCCGCTACCCGCCTAGGATAGGGGTAGTTTCACAAGGAGGAATCAGTCATGAAAGCAATTGGTTTTGACGAACACCTGCCAATCAGCAACCCGCGGAGTCTCTTCGATTTCACCGCCCCCCTGCCGATCCTCGGGGAGCACGACTTGCTCGTGAAGGTCAGCGCCGTTTCCGTTAACCCGGTCGACACCTACGTCCGCAAGGGAGGCCGCGGCAAACTAGCCCAGCCCAAGGTCATCGGCTACGATGCCGCCGGCGTGGTTGACCAGGTTGGCCCCGCCGTTACCCTCTTTCGCCCCGGCGACCGGGTCTACTACGCCGGCTCCATCCGCCGGCCCGGTAGTAACAGTGAGTACCAGGCCGTCGACGAGCGAATCGTCGGTCATGCCCCGCAAAGCCTTAGCCTAACCCAGGCGGCGGCCATGCCGCTCACCAGCCTGACCGCCTATGAGGCCCTCTTTGAGCAACTCGCCCTCCCCCAAAGTCCCAGCGCAAACCAGGGCAAGACGATCCTGATCATCAACGGCACCGGCGGCGTCGGCTCGGTCGCCACCCAGCTGGCCCACCTAGCCGGCCTCCGGGTGATCTCCACTGCCGGCAACCCGGCGGGCGAAGAGTGGGTCCGGGCCCACGGGGCCGACCTGGTGGTTAGCCATCACCAGGACCTCGTCAAGCAGGTCCGCGCCCTGGGTTACCGCTACGTTGACTACCTGCTGGAACTCAACGACCTCGACGGCCACTGGCAAGAAATGTGTGAGCTGATTTGCCCCGGCGGCCGGCTGGTCTCGATTACCGAAAACCGCCGACCGATCAACCTCCGCCTCCTCACCCAGAAGCGGGGCCACTTCTCCTGGGAGTGGATGTTTTCCAAGAGCTACTACCACACGGCGGACATGGTCAGCCAGCACGAGATCCTCGACCGAGTGGCCGCCCTGCTAGATGCCGGCAAACTGCAGTCAACCCTGACCAAGCAGCTCAGCCCACTAACGGCTGCGACCCTCCGCCAGGCCCACCAGCTGGTGGAAGAAGGCCACATGCGCGGCAAGGTGGTGGTCGCCGGCTGGCCCGCTTAGCGTTTCACCCTTCAACCTTCCCCCGTTATCCCGACCACCAATTCAAGTAGCTTTGTAGTATAGATGTAGTAAAAAGGAACGGGGCGCCGCTGGCAACCCGCTCCTTTCTTTTCTCCGTGGTGAGCACTTCACCAATGGGCCCCGCGCCGGCCTTGTTTGCCCACCCGGCGCCGGGGCCCGTCATCTTTTAGAGCAGCTGAATCCCGGCCGCGGCGCACTGCTTTCGCATTTCCGCCGGCCAGAGGCTGGCCTGGACCTCACCGAGGTGGGCCTTGCCGAGCAGGAGCATGCAGAGCCGCGATTGGCCGATCCCGCCGCCGATCGTGTACGGCAGCTCCCCGGCTAGCAGGGCCTTGTGGAATGGCAATTCCGCCCGGTCCTCGGCGCCGGCCTTCTTCAGTTGGGCGGCCAGTGATTCCTCCGACACCCGGATCCCCATGCTCGACAGTTCGAGCTTGCAGTCGAGCGGTTGGTACCAGAAGATCAAATCACCGTTGAGCGCCCAGTCGTCGTAGTCGGGGGCGCGGCCGTCGTGGCGCTTGCCCGACCGCTGCAGCTTGTCGCCGATCTTCATCACGAAGACCGCCCCCCACTCCTTGGCGATCTTGTCCTCGCGCTCCATCGGCGTCAGGTCCGGCCAGCGGTCCTCCAGCTCCTGGGTGGTAACGAAGTGGACCTCGTCGGCCAGGTGGTAGCCCGCCTCCGGGTAGTGCTTGGCCACCAGCGCCTCGAGCCGCTTTACCGCGCCGAAGATCTGCTTAACGGTGGCCTTGAGGGTTTCCTCGGTCCGCTCCTCCTTGGCGATCACCTTTTCCCAGTCCCACTGGTCAACGTAGAGGGAGTGGAAGTTGTCGAGCTCCTCGTCCTTGCGGATGGCGTTCATGTTGGTGTAGAGGCCCTCGTGGAGGTCAAAGCCGTACTTCTTGAGGGCCATCCGCTTCCACTTGGCCAGCGAGTGAACCACTTCCAGCTCCTCCCCCGGCAGGGAGGCGGCGGTGAAGTGGACCGGCGTTTCAACCCCGTTGAGGTTGTCGTTGAGGCCACTCTCCTTGGTGACGAACATCGGCGCCGACATCCGTTGGAGGTGCAATGCGGCCGCCAGTTCGTCCTGGAACCGCTCGCGAATTTCGCGGATGGCGGCCTCGGTTTGGCGGATCGACAGGGTGGCGTGGTAATCGGTTGGGATAATTAGGGTCATGGTACATTTCTCCTTTTTTCGTGGCGGGAAAGAAAAGAAGCCTTTCGTCCCTAGCACTTGAAGGGACGAAAGGCTTCTTTCCGCGGTACCACCCTAGTTGCCCACCGTTACAATGGGCCACTCTAATCGAGGACAATCATCCTCGGCCGGGGGTAACGTTCCGGTGACGGCGCCGCCTACTCTGCTTGGCATTTGGGGGCGCAACCGTCGAAAGGGTTTTTCACCGGGCGCAGGGTCGTTCGGGTTCGCACCATCCCCGAATCACTGGGCGAATGTCACCTGGTTACTCGTCTTTCTCATCGTTTTTTAAACTTGTTGCTTATATTCTAATCAACCTCCCCAAAATTGCAAGCCCCTTTTTGATTTTTCTTTGGGGAAGAGCTAACATTCCGGTTACGATTCGGCAAAAAGCCACCCGTGGCGGCCACCTTCCCGTATAATAATTTTGTTCGTTCCAGTTAAAGGAACCGGAAAGGAAGTTAGCATGAAAAAGAAAACCATCCTTGCAATCGTGCTCGGAGCGGTCACGGTCTTCCTGCTGGCGCTGCTCACCGTCAGCCTGGTTGCCAAGCACCCCCAGCAAAAGAAAGCAACCATGGAAAGCCACCCGTCGGACATGACGGTCAAGCAGTTCATCAAGCAAATCGCCCCGGCGGCCAAGGCGGAGCAAAAGAAGTACCACATCCCCGCCAGCATCATCATCGCCCAGGCCGGGATTGAGTCCGACTGGGGCCGCGCCAAGCTCGCCTACAAGTACAACAACCTCTTCGGCATGAAAGCCACCAGCAAGAAGCAAAAGAAGGTTCGCCTCTACACCAAGGAGACGATCAACGGCAAGACCAAGACGGTCAAGCAGTACTTCGCCGTCTACAATTCCTGGTCGGCCTCGATCAAGGCCCACGCCAAGTTCATCTTAAACGCCAAGAGCAGCAGCGGCGAGCACCTCTTCAAGGGGGTCTACACCGCCAAGAGCTACCAGGCGGCGGCCCAGGCCCTGCAAACCGGCGGCTACGCGACCGACGAAAACTACGCCAGCAAGCTGATTTACGCGATCAAGGAGTTCAAGCTCTACAAATACGACAACTTTAACTACAAGTAGCGAAAAACGGAAGGCCGGTCTGGCCTTCCGTTTTTTCAGTTTAGCGGACCCGTTTGGCGTCACGCCACTTGGCCGCCAGCACCACCAGCAGGGTGGCCAGGACACCATAGATGGCGGCCACGTACCCGACCTTGGTCAGGCCGAGGTAGTGAACGGTCTCGGCCGCCGTCAGCGAACCGAGCGAGATCCCGATGTTGGCAAAGATCGAGTTCAGAGACGAGGCGAGGTCCAGCGACTGCGGGTAGTCCTCCTCGGCGATGTTCAAGAACATCAGCTGGGTCGAGGCCCCGTAGCCAGCCAGGGTCACGCAGACCAGGGCGATCAGGCCGACGGTGACGAAGGGCCAGCGAAAGGACGGCGCCAGCAAAAGCAGCATCACCGTCATCAAGACGTACATCCCCGGTAGGCGCTTGACCCCACCGCGGTCGGCCAAAAAACCACCGAACTTGTTACCGATGATGAAGAAGACCCCCATCATCAACAGCAGCCAGTTCAGCCAGGTGTCGTTGAAACCCAGGACGGTGGTCAAAAGCGGCCGGATGTAGGTGTAGAAGGTATAATCGGCCGCGCAGACCGCCACGATGAAGCTCACCCCGACCAGGACCCGCCGGTCGCCAAAGAGGGTCAGCTGGTCCTTGAGGTGGCTCTTGACCTGCGGGGTGTCGTGGGGCACCACCCAGGCCAAGAGGGCCAGCACGAGCACCGTCAGCCAGGTGATCATCCAGAAGCTATCGTGCCAGGTGAGGTGTTGGCTAACCAGGGTTCCGATCGGCACGCCGATGACGCTGGCGATCGAGAAGCCGGCGAAGATCCAGGAAACCAGGCTGGCCCGCTTCTTGGGGCTGGCCACGAAGGCGGCGATCACCAGCACCAGGGAGATGATTGCCCCGGCAACGGTCGCCGTCAGCACCCGCGAAAGGACCAGCGACCAGTAGGAGTGGGCCAGGGCGGTCCAGGTGTTACCAACCAAGAAGACGCCGATCAGGGTGAGCAGAACCCGGTGGCGGGGCCAGCGGCCGGCAACCGCGGTGATCACCGGCGTCGCCACCGCGTAGACCAGGGCAAAGATCGTCACCACGTAGCCTAGCGAGGACAGGGACACGTGGAATTCGTGGGCGACGTCCGGCAAGACGCCGACGATTACGTACTCGTTGCAACCCAACATGAAGGCGACCAGCACGAAGATGATCGCCCGTAGCCGTTCTTTTGGCATCAAATCCCCCCAAATCAATTGTCGCAAATTTACCACTCAAACCATTAAACCACACTTGGCGGGGCAATTCACCGTCCGCGGACCAAAGTTTTTCGTTGACTTTAATTATCCTAGGATATAAAATGACCTACAACAAATTGAGAAAAAGGAAGTGGCAAGATGACGAAGATTGTAATGTTGGGCGGCAACGGCTACATTGGGCGGGCGGTGACCGCGCACTGGTTGGAAAAGGAGCCAAGTGCCGAATTCCTGGTCCTCTCCCGCTCGGGCAAGAACCAGCTGACCAGCCCGCAGATCGACAACCGGGCGGTCGACGTGACCGACGCAACGGCCGTCGAGGCGGTCCTGCCGGAAAGGTTTGACTACATCATCGACTTCGTGGGCGCCCCGGAAAAGGACCCGGCGGCCTTTGACCGGCTGAACAAGCAGCCGGCGACGGTGATGAAGGCGGCGGCCGAGAAACACGGCGCCAGGGCGATGGGCTTCGTTCAGGGGCAACTCGGCGACAAGGCCTTCGTCCAGGGCAAGGCGGCGATCGCCGCGGACCTGGCCAGCTCTTCGGTCCCACTGGCGGTCACCAACCCGACCCTGGTGATCGGCAACGGCCGCCAGGACTCGCTGACCAAGCTGGCCCCGTTGCTCAAGTTTCTCGGCTTCTTCTCGGCCAAGTTCAAGCCGGTCGACGTCAACGCGGTGGCCACGGAGCTGATTTCCAAGCTGGAGGCGGCGGCCAATGAAAATTAACCAGAGCCTCGAACAGGCCACCTACGTGCTGGTAATTCTCGCCCTCCAAAGGGACCAGCAACCGCTGAAGAGCCGCCAGCTGAGCCAGATCCTCCAGGTGTCGGACTCCTACTTGAAAAAGATCCTGCAAAAGCTCAAGCACGCCGGCCTGATCGACGCCAGCGCCAGCAAGCGCGGCGGCTACCAGCTGGCCACCCCGCTCAAGGAGATCAGCCTAAAAGACCTCTTCTTTGCCCTCGAGCTCAACGAGCAGCCCTACGAGCTCAACCACCTGGCCGGGGCGGTCTTCCCCGACCCGGTTCACCAGCAGGAAAGCGAGGCCAAGGTGACGGCGGTCCTCGACCAGGCGCTGGCCGCCTTCTACGACCGGCTGGCCGCCTTCACCCTCGACCAGCTGGTCAAGCCCGGGGCCAGCGTTGACTGGACCCAGCAAGTTCAATAAAAATAATAATCAAAACCGCCCCCGCACGCGTCATTCTCGTGCGGGGGCGGTTCTTTTAGCCCTTAAGGGCAATGCTTTCGTACGGCCGCAGGAGCAGTTTCTCACCGAGGCAGTCCAGTTGCTCGCCGTAGTTGCTGATCATGGTTTCCACCGCCTTCCCCTGCCAACCTGCGGGCAGGGTGACCGTGGTGGTCCGGCCGTAGAAGTTGTTCAAAACCAGGAGCTTTTCGCCCTTCTGGTCCAGCCAGCGCTCGTAGGCAAAGACCTGCGGGTCGGCTTCCAGGCAGGGGCTGAAGTGGCCGTCACTGATCAGCGCTTCTCGCTTGCGGAGGGCGATCAGCTGCTGGTAGTAGGCGAAGATCTCGCCGTGGGCCAGTTCGGCTTTCACGTTGATCGCCTTCTGGTCGGTCGGCATCAGCCAGGGCTTGACGGTGCTGAAGCCGGCGTACTTGCTATCGTCCCAGTGCATCGGCGTCCGCGAGTTGTCGCGGGCCTTGGCGTGAACGATGGCGAAGGCCGCTTTCGGTGACTTCCCCTGGGCCAGGAGTTCCCGGTAGGCGTTCTTGGCCTCGACGTCGACGTAATCATTCATCGAGTGGTAGTCGGGATCGATCATCCCCAGCTCCTCGCCCATGTAGATGTAGGGGGTGCCGCGCAGGAGGTGGGTGGTCGTCGCCAGCATCTCGGCCGACTTCTCCCGGTAGCGGACCGGGTCGCCAAAGCGGTTGAGGGCCCAGGGCTGGTCGTGGTTGTTCCAGAAGACGGCCTGCCAGCCGCCCCCCTGGTCGAGCTTGGTTTGCCACTCGTTGAAGAGGCCCTTGAGCCGCTTGAAGTCAAAGGGGGTCTTGCTCCACTTTTCGCCGTGGTCGTAGTCAACCTTGAGGTGGTGGAATGAGAAGACCATCGACAGTTCGTCGTTGCCCGGCTTGGTGTATTCAATCGAGTTTTCGATCGAGGTCGAGGACATCTCGCCGACGGTGACGATAGCGGCGTCCTGGCCGAAGGTCGCCCGGTTGAGCTCCTGGATGTACTGGTGGACGACCGGGGTGTCGGTGTAGAGCGGCTTTTCGTGAGCCGGGTCGGGGGAATCAACCAGCTGGGTGGCCTTGCCAATCACGTTTAAAACGTCGAAGCGGAAGCCGCGGACCCCCTTTTGTCGCCAGAAGTTGACCACGGCCGCCACCTCGCGGCGAACGTTGGGGTTGTGCCAGTCGAGGTCGGCCTGGGTGGGGTCGTAGAGGTGGAGGTAGTACTTACCGGTCTGGCCAAACTTGGCCCAGGCCGGCCCACCAAACTTGGACTGCCAGTTGGTCGGCAGGCTGCCGTCGGGCTTGGGATCGCGGAGGTAGAAAAAGTCCTGGTAGTAGGGATCGCCGGCCAGGGCCTTTTGGAACCACTCGTGCTTGGTTGAGCAGTGGTTGAAGACCATGTCGAGCATCACGCCGATGCCGGCCTCCTTGAGCTTGGCCACCAGCTCCTCGAAGTCGGCCATCGTGCCGAAGCGGGGGTCGATCCTGCGGTAGTCGGCAACGTCGTAGCCGTTATCGTTTTGCGGCGACACAAAGAAGGGGTTGAACCAGATCAGGTCGACGTTAAGCCGCTTGAGGTAGTCGATCTTTTCGATGATCCCGCGCAGGTCGCCAACGCCGTCGTGGTTACTGTCGTAGAAGGACTTGGGGTAGACTTGGTAGATTACTTTTTGGCCGAGGGTGGACATGGGACATTCCTTTCTGGGTGACTTTGGTTAACAAGGTGGACTCGGGGCGATTTAGAGCCGCTGGCGGCGGGCAAAGTCCTGGAAGCGGAACTTGTCCGGCCGGTGGTAGGAGGTGGTGAGCTGAAAGAGGGTCGTGTCGGCCAGGTAGACCAGGCTCTTGACGACCACCACCAGGTCGCCAGGCGCCAGGTTCAGCCAGTCAGTCACTTGCGAATCGACCGGGCGGACGGTGATCTCCTTTTCGGCGTAGGCGATCGTCAGCCCGCACTCCCCTTCCAGGTAGCGGTAGAGCGACTGCTCGGCCGCCGCGGTCGGCACCGATTTGACCGGCGGCAGGAGGTAGTCGTCATCCACCACCACCGGCTGACCGCCGGCCTTGCGCAGGCGGGTCAGGTGGATCGCCTGCTTGGCCGGGATCGCCTTGCCCAAGAAGGTGGCCGGCGGCGTGGCCGGTTGGTTAACCAAAACGGTGGTGGTGGCGGCCATCCCAAGAGCGACGTTGAGTTCCTGGAAGCTGGTCAGCCCGGACAGGGGGAAGGTGAAGCGCTGGTGGTCCAACACCACCGACCCCTTGCCGCGGACCTTCTGGATCAGGCCCAGTTCGGTGAGGCTGGCCAGGGCCTTGCGGACCGTCCCCCGCGAGGTGCCGTACAAGTCGCAGAGGGCCTGCTCGCTCGGTAGCAGGGCCCCGGCTTGGTACTGCTTTGCTTGGATTTTGCCCGCCAGGTCGGCGGCGATCAGTTCCTGTTTGCTCTTTTCCACGGATTTTCCCTCCCAACTTTTTCTCAATTATAGCACATGTCTATACAAGACGGTAAACAAGTTCTTTCTCCGGGTCGTCCCGAAAGATCGCCATTTTATGAAGAAAGCTGGCCGAAAAGAAATCGCTCTCACTTTTTGGTTGACAACTTGTATAGACAGGCGGTACACTGTGAACGAATCAAAAGAGAAAGGGCTTACAACAATGAACGATCCAATTCAACTCACCGCCCCCGTTTCCGGCCAGCTGATTGGCCTAGCCAAGGTCAAGGACGAGGTCTTCGCCTCCGGAATGATGGGCCAGGGCTTCGGCATTGACCCCGGCGCGGACCAGATCCTGGCCCCGGCCGCCGGCAAGGTGGTAATGGTCGCCGACACCAAGCACGCCATCGGCATCACCACCGCCACCGGGCTCGACCTCCTGGTCCACATGGGGATCAACACCGTCGAAATGAAGGGCGCCCCCTTCACCGTTGCGGTCAAGGTTGGCGACCAGGTAAGCGCCGGCCAGGAAATTGCCACGATGGACCGGGCCGCGGTCACGGCCGCCGGCAAGGACACCACCGTCATGACCCTGGTAACCAACGCGGCCGACCAGCTGGCCGGGCTCGACCTCGAGGAGGGGGCCGTCAGCGCCGGGCAGGTCGCCGCCACCGCCTACCCGAAGGCCCCGGCGGCCAAGAAGAGTGGCAAGGTTGACTTCGACGAACTGGCCACCACGATCATTGCAAACGTCGGCGGCAAGGAAAACATCACCAGCCTGATCCACTGCATCACCCGCCTGCGCTTCACCCTCAAGGACGAGGGGATCGCCAAGGACGAGGTCCTAAAGGCCACCCCGGGCGTGATCGACGTCCTCCACGCCGGCGGCCAGTACCAGGTGGTGATCGGCAACGAGGTCACCACCGCCTTCGACGCGGTGATGAAGCAACTGCCGGAACTGGCCGACGCCCCGGCGCCGACGACCAGCGCCAACGACGGCAAGAACCCGGTTTCGCGCGCCTTCAACAACCTGATCGGCGTCATTACCGGGTCGATGAGCCCGGTGGTCGGCGTGATCGCCGCCTCGGGGATCATCAAGGGCTTACTGGCCCTGCTCACCCTGCCGCAACTCGGCTCCCTGCTCAGCACCAAGAGTGACGTCTACATCACCGTCAGCGCGATGGCCGACTCGGCCTTCTACTTCCTGCCGATTCTGGTCGGCTTCGCGGCCGCCAAGCGGCTCGGCGGCGACCCGATCGTGGCCGCCGTCATCGGTGGAGTGCTGGCCTACCCGCAACTGGTCAAGTGGGGAACCAACTTCAAGCTGATGTTTGCCATCGGCGGCTTCAAGTTCCAGTTCCTCAACTACACCTACTCGATCTTCCCGATGATCCTGGCCGCCTGGCTGGCCAAGAAGCTAGGCGACTGGCTCAAGAAGGTCCTGCCTTCCTATTTACAACTGATCTTTAACCCGATGATCACCATCCTGGTGGTTTCGGCCATCACCCTGGTCATCACCGGGCCAATCATCCAGGGCTTTGCCAACGGGATCGCCGACGTGATCAACGTCCTCGTGAAGTCCTCCGGCTGGATCGGCGGCCTGGTGATCGGGGCCTTCTACCAAGTCCTGGTCATCTTCGGCCTCCACTGGGGGGTTGTTCCCCTGGTGGCCCAGCAAATCGCCGGTTCCGGCCAGTCGGCCCTGAACGCGATCATCTCGGTCACGATGGTTTCCCAGGGGGCCGCGGTTCTGGCGGTGGCCATCAAGTCGAAGAACAACGACCGCAAGTCGCTCGGGATCGCCGCGGCCATCTCGGCCTTCTGCGGGGTAACCGAACCCGCGATCTACGGGATCAACCTCCGCTACCGGCGGGTCTTCATCTCCGGGCTGATCGGCTCCGGGGTCGGCGGCCTGATCACCGGCCTGATGCACGGTACGATGTACGGCTTCACCGGGTCCCTGATCGGCTTCTCCTCCTTCTTCAACCCGAGTCACCCGACCCAGCTGACCAGCTTCTACGCCTTCCTCTTCTCTAGTTTGGCCGCGATCGTGGTTTCCTTCCTGGTTACCTGGTTCTGGGGCTACAACGACCGGATGGAAATGGGCAAGAAGGTGGAAAAGAAGGCCACGCCAAAATAAGCAAACTTAGCCTTTCTCGCGAGGTGGGGATTTCCCCGCCTCTTTTTTGTTCTCTGCAACTGGTTCCCCAATTTTCCCTTCAATTGGTGCTTTGCAAAGCCCACCCCCAGCCCGATAATGGGGAGCGGCCGTAATTTTGGACCAACTTTTTGGTGGAGCCGGTTCCAATTCGGCCTTGTGAATTGACGTGGTGCGTTCCACTTGCTAAAATAAATTAACGATTGATGAGAATTCTCAGAATTGCATAAGATTCTGTTACTAACTTTCAGTGGAGGATATTGCCTATGAGTTTTTGGAAAACCATTACCTGCAAGGAGGATCCCAACGTATACCAGGACAAGGATAGCCACCTGGTCCGCACGCTCCGGGTTCGCGACTTCCTTGCCCTCGGGGTCGGGACGATCGTTTCCACCTCGATCTTCACCCTTCCCGGGGAAGTAGCCGCCATGCATACCGGGCCGGCGGTGGCGATCTCCTTCCTGCTCGCCGCGATCGTTGCCGGCCTGGTGGCCTTCGCCTACGCTGAAATGGCGGCGGCGATGCCCTTTGCCGGTTCGGCCTACTCCTGGATCAACGTCGTCTTCGGCGAGTTCTTCGGCTGGGTGGCCGGCTGGGCCCTGCTCGCCGAGTACTTCATCGCCCTGGCCTTCGTTGGTTCGGGGCTCTCGGCCAACCTGCGGGCCCTGCTCGAGCCGCTCGGCTTCAAGCTGCCGGTCAGCCTCTCCAACGCCTTCGGCACCGACGGCGGGGTCGTTGACCTGATCTCCCTAATCGTGATCGCCTTAGTGGCCTACCTGATTTCCCGCGGGGTCTCCCAGGCGGCCCGGGTGGAAAACCTGCTGGTGATCCTCAAGGTCGGCGCGATCCTGCTCTTCCTGGTGGTCGGCGTCTTCGCCGTCAAGAAGGCCAACTTCACCCCCTTCATCCCCGCCTACCGGGAAACTTCCAACGGAGCCTTCGGGGGCTGGCAAGGGATCTACGCCGGGGTGTCGATGATCTTCCTGTCCTACATCGGCTTTGACTCGATCGCCGCCAACTCGGCCGAGGCCAAGAACCCGCAAAAGACGATGCCGCGCGGGATCCTCGGTTCGCTGCTGATTGCCGTGGTCCTCTTCGTTGCCGTTGCCCTGGTCCTGATCGGGATGATGCCATACTCCAAGTACGCCAACTCGGCCGAACCGGTGGGCCTCGCCTTGCGGACCGCCGGCCACCCGATCGTGGCCGCGGTCGTGCAAACGATCGCCGTCTTCGGGATGTTCACCGCCCTGATCGGGATGACGATGGCCGGCTCACGGCTGATCTACTCCTTCGGGCGCGACGGGATGCTGCCGAAGTTCCTCGGCAAGCTCGACAAGCAAAACCGGCCCAACCACGCCCTGTGGGTACTGGCAATGATCGCGATCTTGATCGGCGCCTTCTGCCCCTTCTCCTTCTTGTCGCAGTTGATCTCAGCCGGGACGCTGATTGCCTTCATGTTCGTTTCGCTCGGCATCTACGCCCTGCGCAAGCGGGAAGGCAAGGACATCCCAGACCCGGCCTTCAAGATGCCGCTCTACCCGGTCCTGCCGGCGCTGGGCTTCATCGCCTCGCTGGTGGTTTTCTGGGGGCTCGACGTCCAGGCCAAGCTCTACGCCGGCGTCTGGTTCATCCTCGGGGTGGTCATCTACCTGACCTACGGGATGCGCCACTCGGCCCTGGCCAAGAAGCAACAAAAATAAGTTCAGCCAATTCAAAAAGGCGACTCGCACGGCGGGTCGCCTTTTTTGGGTTAGTGGTCGCTTTCGGTCTCCCGGTAGGAGATCAGTTCCGCCAGGTCGTGGCACTGGGCTAGGGCCGCCTGGTACTGCCGCTGGATGTCGGACGCCACCCGCTTCCCCTCGGTCGTCTCAACCAGGTGGACCTCCTCGCTGCCGGCCTCGAGGGCGGTCTTGAAGTACCACATCTTGTAGTGCAAAAAGGCCAGCTGCTCCTGGAGGTCCTTGATCTGGCGGGTAACCGCCGCTTCCTCCTGGGCCAGCAGGTCGTAGCGGGTCTTCAAAGTGGTGTCGCCGGCCATGCTGAGGTCGATGAAGTGGCGGATTTCCTTGATCGTCATCCCGCACTTTTTCATGCAGCCGATCACCTCGAGAAAGTTGAGGTCGTTATCCTTGAAGGAGCGCCGGCCGCCGCCAGCACCTCGGGATCGGCAACGACGTCTGGGTCGGCAGCCACTGCACGATCTGCCCGGGGGTGACGATTGGTGACGGGGCGGTGATCGCCGCCGGCACCGTGGTCACCAAGGACGTCCCGGCCCACGCCCTGGCAGCCGGGGTGCCGGCCCGGGTGATCAAGCTGATCGAAGAGTAGTCGCTACCCCTCCTGGACAAAGACCAGGTTGGTCGGCGTCGACCACGCCGGCTGGAAGGCGTAGCCGCCGGTAGTGAAATTCTTGACCTGGGCGAGGTCATCTACCTGGTTGGTGGCCAGGAAGCGGACCATGTTGCCGCGGGCCTGCTTGGCGCGGGTCGACTGCTGCTTGACCTTGCCGGCAACCAGGCGGCCGAAGGTACAGGTGACCAGGGTCTGCTGCGGGGTCAGGTAGGGGCGGATTGCCTTGGCGTACTCCTGCGAGGCCAGGTTCAAGATCAGGTTGCCCTCGCCAAAGACGGCCTGGGCAATCCGGTCGCCCCAGTACTGGTAGAGGTCGGTCGTTCCCGCCACTTGGGCACGGTCGCTGAGGCCGAGGCGGTAGTTGACGATCCCGTCCAGCGGCCGCAGGACCCCGTAGAAGCCGGAGAGGATCCGCAGGTGGGCCTGGACGTAGGCCCACTCGGCGTCGGTGAAGACCCCCGGGCCCATCGCCAGGTACTGGGGCCCGGTGAAGGCCAACAGGGCCGGGGTCAGGTTGCGTTCGAGGTCGAAGGCCTGCAGGTTAGCGGCGTTGGTCCGCACCAGGCGGTCGCTGCACTGCCAGATCGCCTGCAGCTCGGCCAGGCTGCGCTCCTTCAGGTAGTCCAGGATTTCCTGGGCCTGGGGCAAGAATTTCGGCAGGTCGCGGTAGGGCAGGCCGTCGGGGTCGACGGTCATCTTGCGGGCCGGGGAGATGATGATTTGCATTTGCTCACGTCCTTTTTTCCTCCATTATACCCCGCTCAGCCCAGCTCCACGCTCGACCGGCGCTAGCGCAGCAGTTCCAGCAGGTTCTTCTTGGTGGCCGAGCGGGCCGGGCCGACGCTGAAAAGCAGGCCGATCGCCGTCGAGACCAGGAAGGCCAGCCAGAAGGCGCTCCCCTCGAAGTGAACCGGGAAGGGCAGGAAGTGGCCGACGACCACCGCCAAGAGCGAGCCGACCAGGTAGCCGATCAGGCCACCAAAGGCCGTCAGCATCGTCCCCTCCAGCAGGAACTGGTTGGTGATGTCGCGCGGCTTGGCCCCCAGGGCCCGCCGGATCCCGATCTCCGGCATCCGCTCGGCGACCGAGATGTAGGTCATGTTCATCACGCCGATCCCGGCAATGAAGAGCGAGATCCCGGCGATCGCCCCGATGAAGGTGGTGATCCCCTTGAGGATCTTGCCGACGGCGGCCAGCGCCTTGGCGTTGTCCTGGACCTCGTAGGAGCCACGGTTCTTGGCGCTCCCCTGCTTGCGGAGGGCCTTGGCCACCTGGTTGAGGACCCGCTTGCTGTTGGCCGAACTGGTCAGGGTGAGGTTGAGGGCGTTGCCGCTGGTGGCCGCCGTCCCGATCGCGTAGGCGTTCTTGGGCACGTAAATGGCGGCCTCGTTGGTGAAGAGGTTGACCCCGCCGGCCGGGCGGAAGACGCCGACGATCTGGTAGTTGAAGCCGGCCAGGTTGACCGTGCTACCGACCACCTGGTTGTGGTGCTTGGCCCACCGGGTCGCAAAGCCGGTCGACACCACGGCATAGCGGTGGCGGAGGTCGTTGTCGGCCGCGGTGAGCCCCCGGCCGCGGGTGATCCGCTTATTGTAGTGGGTCACCGTTTCGAGGACCCAGCTCTGGCGCTTGCTGGTGCCCCCCATCGCCACCTTGACGTCCTGCTGGTTGCCGGCCCAGCTTTGGATCTTAGCCTTGGCCACCCCGGGCACCGCCTTGGCGAGGCTGACGTCGGCCTCGGTGAAGGAGGGCAGCTTGCTGGAGGTGTCCTTGGCGTTGAAGTAGATCGTCCCGGTCTGCTTGCCGCTGCCGCCGCGGGTCAGGGTCTGGTTGAGGTTTTGCTGGAAGCCGGCGCTGATCGAGAGGATCATCACCACCGCGGCGATCCCGATCACGATCCCGAGCATCGAGAGCAGGCTCCGCCGCCGGTTGCGCATCAGCGACTCGAAGGCGCTCCTAAATAGTTCACTGGTCCGCATTAGCCTTCCCTCCCCTCGTCAACCACCCGCCCGTCGGCCACCCGGACCATCCGCTCGGCCTGGGCACCGACTTTCGGGTCGTGGGTGACGATCAAGAGGGTCTTGCCCTGCTGGTGGAGGCGGGTGAAGATCGCCATGATTTCCTTGGTGGTCGCCGAATCGAGTGCCCCGGTGGGCTCGTCGGCGATGATGAAGTCCGGTTGGTTAACGATCGCCCGCGCAATCGCCACCCGCTGCTGCTGCCCCCCGGAGAGCTGGTTGGGAAACTTCCTGAAGCTGCCGGCCAGGCCGACCGCCGCCAGCGCCTCCTCGACCAGCGGCCGGCAGGCCTTGCGGCGCTTGCCAGCGTAGAGGAGGGGCAGCTCGATGTTTTCGCCGATCGAAAGGGTCGGGATCAGCTTGAAGTTCTGGAAGACGAAGCCGACGTGGCGGTTGCGCAGGGCGGCCGCCTGGTTCTCCCCCATCTGGCGGACCGGCTGGCCGTTGAACTCGTAGCTCCCCGCAAAATCGCGGTCCAAAAAGCCAATCACGTCGATCAGGGTTGTCTTGCCGGCCCCCGACGAGCCCATGATCGAGACGTACTCGCCCTGAGCGATCTGGAGGTTAATATCCTTTAGGACGTGAAATTGGCGGTCCCCCTGCTGGTAGACCTTGTTGATGTGCTGGAGGTTAATTAACATCGACCGCCACCCCGTTCTTCTTCTTCAGGCTGGCGCTCGGGTCGCTAATCACCCGGTCGCCGGCGGTCAGGCCGGACTTGACGTAGGTCACCCCGTTGACCTTCTTGGTGGCCACCGCGGTCCGGTAGACCTTCCCCTGGCGGTACTCAAGCACCACCTGCTGGCCGGCATGGTGGAAGACGGCCGTGCTCGGCACTTCGAGCTTGTGCTGGCTGACCTTGACGTGGACGTCGGTGCCGACCCGCTCGTGGAGGGCGTTTTCGACCTGGACCGGGTAGTAGGCCACCGTCTGGCTGGTGTCGTTGGTCAGGTTATTGCCGGCCGGCAGGGAGGCCACCGAAAGCACCTCGCCGCTGGCCTTCTTGCCGGTGACGTCGGAGGTGACCGTCACCTCCTGGTTAGCCTTGACCTTGCTGCGGTCGTACTCGGATACCTTGGCCTTGATCACCCGCTGGTCGCTGAGGATGGTCAGCTTGGGCGCGCTCCCCTCGCTTTCGACCACGTGAACGATCCCGCTCACCGGGGCGGTGACGGTTTGGTTGGCCTCCTTTTGCAGAGCGGTCAGCTTGCTTTGGCCGGACTGGAGGGTTGCCTTGGCGTCGGCGATGCTGTTCTGGGTGTCGGTGACCTGGGACTGGAGGCTGGTGACCGTCTCGCTGTCGCCGGCCGCCTTGGCACTGGCCAGCTGCTGGTTGAGGCTGGTCAACAGGTTGTTGAGGTTGGTCAGTTTGCTTTGGCTGGCGGTGTTCTCGTTGGCCTGTTCGTCGATTTCGCTCTGCTTGGAATCGTCGGCGTAGCGCATCAGCTCCTGGCCCTGACTAACGGTCTGGCCGTCGCTGACCGATAGCGACTGGAACTGGCCGCTGGCCTGAACCGTCACCGGCACCTGGCTGGCGGCATTGACCTTCCCTTGCAGAACCAGGGCCGGGGCGGCCTTGACCGTGTAGGTATCGTAGGAGGGATCCTCCTGCTGGTTAGTGGCCCGGATGACGAAGAAGGCCGCCAAGGCGAGCACGGCGATCGCCACTGCCAGGCTGGTCTTCTTGCGCCGCTTGATCAGCGCCCCCGTTGCGGATAAAAACTTCATGGTACTCCTTTCCCCGCCGCCCAAATCCTGAAGAAATGTATCAGCGGGTTTACGTTTGTCATTTCTTTGTAACAATCCGTCAAAAGAATACCAAAAAAGTAAGAAGAAAGTCAAATTATATTCAAAAAGGAGCCAGGAAACTCTTCCTGACTCCTTTTTGGGTTGGTTCTGCTTGAGGTAATTAGGCCGCCGAAGCCTGCTTTCGGTGGGCCTGGAAGTGGTAGTTAACCAGGTTGGCGCAAAGGACCACCAGGGCCAGGGCGAAGGTCAGGGCAAAGTCGACCCGGCCTCCGGCGGCGGTCCGGGAGGCCATCGTGCCCCAGGTCTGGTTTTCGTACACCGCCATCAGCGAGGCCAAGAAGACCACCCCGGTGGCGCCGGCGAACTGCTGGAGCATGTTGAAGATGGCGCTGACGTCGGCCGCGTTTTGCACCGCAACTTGGGTCGAGGCGTTGGAGATGGTGTTGGAGAAGGCCAGGTTGAAGCCGACCCGCAGGAGGATGAAGGTCACCATGATCCCCACCACGCTCAGTTGCGCCTGGGTAAAGTAGAAGATCGCCGCCCCGATCGTCAGGAAACAGCTCCCGGAAAGCACCGGCAGGGCAAAGCCGAAGCGGTCGGCCAAAGTACCGGCCAGCGGCGAGGTGATCGCCCCGAGGACCGTCCCCGGCAAGAGGATCAGGCCGGCAACGAAGGAGCTGGAATGAAGGGTGTACTGGGCGTAGATCGGGATCACCAGCGAGAGGCCGATGTTGATGAACTGGAGGCAGAAGTAGGTCAGCCCGTCCAGGCTCACCGCCGCCTGTTTGAAGATCCGCAGGTCCATCAGGTGGGTCTTTCCGCGGAAGTTCAACCAGCCAAAGAGGCAGAAGAGGGCCACCGCCAAGGCGAGGAAGCCCCGGCGGGCCAGCGGGCTGCCGCCGCTACCGATCAGGGAGAGGCCGTAGATCCAGGAGATCATCGCCAGGGCGAGGGTGAGGAAGGCCGCCAGGTTGAAGCCGGCCGGGTGCTGGGCCGGCTGGTGGCGGATGAAGAGTTGGCCGAGGACCAGGCTAATCAGGGCCACCGGCAGGATGAACCAGAAGATCCACCGCCAGTTGAGGGCCGTTTCCACCCAGCCCCCGTAGGTTGGCCCGAGGGCCGGGGCAAAGGAGATCACCATCCCGGCGATCCCGGTCATCATCCCCAGCTTCTCGCGCGGCACCAGGGTAAAAATCAGGTTGAAGAACATCGGCGTGGCCAGCCCAGTCGCCACCGCCTGAACCAGCCGGGCGATCATCAGAACCGCGAAGGTCGGGGCCAGGGCCGCCGCCAGGTCACCGACGATGAAGGCGATCACCGCCACCAGCTGCAGTACCCGCGCCGGGAAGCGCTTGAGCAGGTAGGCGGTCGCCCCCATCATGATCGTCACCGTCAGCAGGTAGCCGGCGGTCAGCCACTGGGTGGTATCCAGCGAGATGGCAAACTGCTTGGCCAGGGCCGGGTAGGTCACGTTCAGCGCCGTTTCCCCCAGGATGCCGACGAAGGTCAGGAGGGCCACCCCGAGGAGGGCCAGGTAGTCACCGGCTTGAATCTTTTTTTCCATTCACAAGTCACCTTTCACGCAAAAAGAGGCCCTGACGATCGCTCCGTCACAGCCTCTTTGCAGTTTTTCAATGCTTCTACTCTACTCAATTTGCGCGGGGAATGCAAGGGGTAAGCGCAAAGCCGCTTTGCGAAGTTGGCACTTCCCTTGGTCGAGTGGACCAGCCTAACCCCAGACCCGCGCACTAATCTCCTTAATCAGCCGGAGCTTGGCCCACTGTTGGTCGGCGGTGAGAACGTTGCCCTCCTCAGTGGAGGCAAAGCCGCACTGCGGGCTTAAAGCGAGGTTCGCCAGGGGCACGTACTCGCTCGCTTGCTGAATCCGATCAATCACCTGGGCTGGATCTTCCAATTCCCCCGCCTTGCTGGTAATCAGCCCCAGGACAATCGTCACCGGTTCGCGGTGGTGCCAAATGGTGGCGAGCGGTTCAAAGCCGCCATCCCGCTTTGCATCATCGTACTCGAGGAAGAAGCCGTCGTAGTTCAACTGGCCGAGGTATTCGGCAACTGCCTCGTAGCCGCCGGAAAAGAGAAAGGTCGACTTGAAGTTCCCCCGGCAAATGTGGGTGGTGATCGTCAGGTCGGCCGGCCGGTCGGCCAGGGCGCCATTAATCACGGTTACCGCGTCTTGGCATAGGCGGACGTACTTGGCGTGGGCCGCCGGGTCGGCCGCGCTTTCGTTGAGTTTGCTAATCAAAAAGGCCCAGGTGGTGTCGTCAATTTGCAGGTAGCGACAGCCTAAGTCGTAAAAGCGGCGGATCGTCTGCCGGTAGGCCTTGGCAAGATCAGCGAGGTACTCATCCCAGGTCGCGTAGAACTGGTGCCAGTGATCCGACCGGTTGTCCCGAAAAAGCATCGTTGGGGAAGGAATGGTCTGCTTAACCGGGGTTGTTCCCGCGAGGGCCTGGGTCGCCTGGAAGTGATCAAAGAAGGGGTGATGAGGATTATAGGCGACTTTCCCCACTAGTTCAGCATTATCAGTCCGGGTCGTGGCTCCCTGGAACTTGTAGCTTTGCTGATAATTGTACTTGCCAACCCCGGTTAGCCCCCAGAGAAAGTCCAG
Organism: uncultured Limosilactobacillus sp.; assembly: GCA_944327195.1. Taxonomy (GTDB): domain Bacteria; phylum Bacillota; class Bacilli; order Lactobacillales; family Lactobacillaceae; genus Limosilactobacillus. The sequence continues at coordinate 32,885 of CALVGV010000013.1, read as the reverse complement.
GTGCCACCAGCTCCGGCGAAATTCCCCGTCGGTAACGGCGTGGAGGCCCGCGGCCCGTTCCTTTTCAATCAGGTCGGCGATCCAGTGATTTTCGACCGCCGTCAGGGCTGCCTGATCAAGCTCCCCGGCTACGAACTTAGCCCGGGCGGCTTTTAATTCTGCTGGACGTAAAAAGGAACCGACAATGTCATTTTTGAATGGTGCTGGCTTAGTCATTAGTAGTTACCCCTTTCATTAGTGGCCGATGGGCGATGATCAAAAAAAGCGCCCCCTGACCCCGGCCGATTGCCGAAATCAAGGGGCGCCGCTTGGCACGTTACCACCCTTCTTTTCCCTTCCGGTGCGGAAAGGAACTCAATCGGTACAGCGGTTTCCCGCGATACCGGAGAGCAGTAACGGGCTCATCCCGTCACCAGCTTGCCAACGCTCGCCAGTGAACCAATTTAAAGACCATCTTCACCGCTGGCAGCAAACGTGGCTCGCACCTTCCCCACTTCTCTGCCTTGCTTTCAGCGATTACTCATCTTTCTCAGCATTTTTTAATTTTAGTTGGGACTAGCATACACCATCCCCAGCAGAATTGCAATGCCAAATCTACTTTGATTGTGCCAGGAGGGTCTTGATCTGGGTGACCGCGGCGGCGGCCAACTGGTCCTTGCTCATCCCGCTGGCGGCAGCGGCCGCGGTCGTGGTGCTGGTTTGCCCGCTGGCTGCGGCGGCCTTCAGCTTGGCCCGGAGCTGCTTAACCTGGCTCGGCGACAGCACCAGCCAGGTCGTCTTTGGCACCTTGACGACCGTCTTCTTGGAAACCAGGGTGCCCCCCTGGCCGACGTTGAGCCAGAACTTGGTCGTCTTGTTCTTCCACTCCCAGCGGGTGGTCTTGGTGGTGGCGGTGGCGCTCGTCCCGTTGGTTAGCTTGTAGGTCGTCTTCTTCTTGACCGTGCTGGCGATGTGGTCCTGGTTCGGCACCCCGTGGGTGGTGGCCTTCTTGACGGCGGCCGAATCACGGTAGACCAGGACGTAGCGGTCGGCCTTGGTGCCGAGGCGCTTGGCGATCAGGATGTTGGCCGGCGACTGATTGCCGGTGGCCGAGTAGACCTTGCTGGTGGTCGTGGTCGTTACCTTGTGCATCCCGAGGTGGGTGTCGGTAAAGGTTAAAGTCAGGATTCCGGAAGCGCCGAGGAGGCACAGGCTGGTGATGATCCCAACGGTCCAGCGGAGGGCGCGGTTCTTGATCATGGTCCAGGAAAGGATCACCAGCACCGCGAGGATAAAGATCAGGTAAATAATCATCTAGGCCACCTCCTTCTTTGCCTTGGACTTGAAGAACAGCATTACCACCAGGCCGATCACGGCGAAGGCCAGGCCGACGGCAAAGGCGGTCTTGAAGCCATCCATCGAGGCGTTGATCACCTTGTCGGCGTAGAGGAGCGGGTTTTGCGTCTTCAGGGCGTGACCCGGCTTGTTGTTGGTAATCACGTTTTGGGTAATCGAGGTCAACAGCGCCACCCCAACCGAGGAAGCCAGTTGGCGGGTGGTGTTGCTGACGGCGGTCCCGTCGGTGGCGTACTTGGTCGGCAGGGAGTCCATCGCGGCGGTGACCAGCGGCATCAGAACCATCGCGATCCCGGCCATCCGCAGGCCGTACATGGTGGTGATGATCACCGCCGGCGTGGTGGCACTAAGGAAGGCAAAGGGCAGGGTCCCGGCGGCCAGAACGGTGAAGCCCCCGAGGGCCAGCCGCTTGGCGCCGGCCTTGGCGTAGAGGGCCCCGGCGATCGGCGAGAGCACCCCCATCAAGAGGGCCCCCGGCAGGAGGGTCAGCCCGGAATCCAGGGTCGACATCCCGTGGACGTTTTGCAGGTAGGTCGGCAACATCATTTCGACCCCCATCATCGCCATCGTGGCCATGATCATCCCCACCGTGGCGACGGAGAAGTCCCAGTTTTTGAAGACGCGGACGTCGAGGAAGGGCTTCTCCAGCTTGAGCTGGCGGCGAACGAAGATCGTGATCAAGACGACCCCGATCAGAATCGGCAGGTCGACGTTGGTGAAGTCGTCCCAGCCGTCGGTGGCGAAGTTGGTGAAGCCGAGTAGGAAGGTCCCGAAGCCAAAGCAGGAAAGGATGAAGGACCACCAGTCGAGCTTGAGGTCGTCCTCGGTTTCAATCACGTCGCGCATCACGAAGGGCATGATCACCAGGCAGGCCACGACAACGATCAGCGGGATGTAGAAGATCACCTGCCAGTGGGCCGGAATCGTCAGGCCGAGCAGGTGGTGCTTCTTGTCGAGGATCCATCCGGTCAAAGTTGGCCCGATCGCCGGTGACATCCCAACGACCAGGCCGAAGAGGCCCATCGCCACGCTCCGTTCCTTGGAGCTAAAGATGTTGAGGATGATGATCTGCAAGAGGGCCATCATCAGGCCGGCGGCCAGGGCGGCGACCACCCGGCCGACCAGGAAGAGCCACCACATGCTGTGCTTTTCCGGGGTGAAGGCCGAGATGGCAATCCCGACCGCCAGCACGGTGAAGATGCCGATTGTCAGCCGCTTGGTCGGGATCCGCTTGATCAAGAAGGCCGAGACAGGGATCACGACCGCCATTGCCAGCAGGAACCAGGTGGTCGCCTGCTGGGCGGTGTTTAAGTTGATGTCAAACTTGTCCATCAAGGTCGGCAGGGCGGTCCCCAGAGTGGACTGCATCAAGGAGCCGGCCAAAGTGGCAAGCAGTAGGGTGATGAAGAGCGGCCAGCGCGCGTAGGGGCGGCCGTGAACATCAGTTGGTTGTTCAGTAATCATCCGATTTCCTCCTGTTCATAAATTAACTGTCGCCTAGCTTACCGCGGGCGGCCGGCGAACCGAAGCACAATTTAGTTCACGATGTCGAAAATTCAACAAATCGTCTTAAATTGCTTTTTATTATTCGCTTACAATGGAGGAAAGGACCCAAAGGAGGAAATCAAATGGCCTACGAACGCAAGACCAACTACACCCGCCAGCAGCTCCAGGAGTCGCTGCTCGCCCGGATCGAGGAGAAGCCCTTCGAAAAGATCACCGTCAACGACATCGTCACCCCGATCCACCTCAACCGCAGCACCTTCTACCGCTACTACGACGATAAGTACCAGTTGATCGACGAGATCGAGCGCAACCTGATCAAGGAGCTCAACGAGCGTAACTTCCAGCCCTGGGAGATGTTTGATCCCTATAACAGCCTCGACCAGGTGCGCGCCTTCGTCACCGAATCGCTCGCTCTCTACCAGGAGCGAACCCAACTGCTCCACGCCCTGCTGGGGCCCAACGGCGACCACAGCTTTGAAGAGCGGCTGGCCAACGAGTTCAAGCGCAACTTTCGCCAGCGCTTCCCCGACACCACCCCCGAGCTGCGGCTGATCCAGGAAATGATGTTGGCGATGTCGATGCAGGCCTTTCGCTACCAGCTCTTCCACCCGACGGAAATCACCCCCGACCAGATGATCGAGCTGATCCTCGGCATGATCCACGACGGCCCGATCGGCTACCTTGCCACCCACTACCCGGACAAGAAACGCTGACGGCCCGAGTGCACCAAAAAAAGCCATCCCGCGGGATGGCTTTTTTAATGGCCGAGATTTGGAAGGGCGAGTAGGGCCGACTTCTTCCCCTGCTTGCCGCCCGGCTATGATAGGTGGGTCAGCTGGTGATCCTTGAATTCCATGAAGGTCCCCGGCACCTCCTGCCAAACGGCGTGGGTTGGGTCCGAACCCGGCACCATCAATTCCTTGGTCTTTTGGTAACCAATCTTCTTCATCTCGGCATATTCCGGGGCACTGTAGAGGGTTTGGTGGCTCTTTTGGTAGGCTTTCTCGCTATCGTATTCGTCGATGAAGATCCATTCCTCTTCATCGGTTCCCTCAATCTTGCGGAAGAAGTTGCGCGTCCGCGAGTAGTAGATCGCCTCCGGGTGGGCGGCTTGCCAGGCCAGGCCGGTTGAATCGTCCCCCAGCGGTCCGTGAATGGCAATTGCGGCAAAGCGGTCGTGGTCCTTTTGCTTGATCCGCCAGGTGGCGGTTTCGATTAGCTTCATCGTGAATCCTCCTTTTCGGGTCTTGGTTACTGAAACTAATCCAATCCTACCCGCCACCGTTTCTTTTGTCAATTATTTGATAAAAGAATCCAATAATCGATATTAGTGGCCGATTGTTGAGAAGAATAAAAGTCGCTATAATGAAGGCACCAATTATTTCCTGGAGGAAGGAACCCATGACCACCGATACAAGCATTACTGACCTACTGCGCGAGTTCATGACTGCCGATAACGTCATGCTCAGCTTCCGCGACGCCGCCCGGGCCGGCAAGGTTACCACCGCCCAGCTGCGTTACTGGGTAAAGAGCGGCTACCTCCACACCGTGGCCGCCGAAAACGGCACCCCCAAGCTCCCCTACGACCAGCTGATTGACATCCGGATGATCAAGCACTACCTCGACGAAGGCTTCACCCTGGCGGTGGCCACCAAGAAGGCCGGGGAAGAAAAGGCCTTGGCCAATTCCCTGCGGCAGCTCTTCATTGACGGCATCCAGGGGGTCAGTCACCAGGGGGAGACCACCGTCTTTGACCTCGGCCCGCTTGCCGACGACCCGACCCACCACGTGTACTGCCTCGAACGCGCCGGTAAGCTCAGCTATACCCTGAACAAACCAGAGTAATTTTACCTTTTTAACGGCAACGGGGCCGCTCCACGAATCGTGGGGCGGCCCCGTTTGCTCATCTAGTACTCCCAATTACAGGTTCAATTCGTAGGCCAGCCGGCTGCGGTCGGCTGGATCGTCGACGAAGATCGTCCCCCGGTGGCTAAAGCCGTTGCTCTCGGCCAGGTGCTGGACGATCTGGTTCTTGCGCCCAGTGTCAATCCGGAAGTTGCGTACCCCCTTGGCGAGCCCCACCGAGATTAGGTTGGAAAAGAGGAACTTGGCCAGGTGCTGGCCGCGGAACGCGTCGCTCACCGAAAGGCGGTGGATGGTGGCGTAGGGGTGGTCGTTATCCTGCCAGCTGCCGCCTTTAATCACCTGGTAGGTTGGCTCATCGCCAACGACCAGGGCGGCATAGCCGGCGACCTGGTCGTCCACCATCAGGACCATTCCCGCGCCGGTGGCGATGTCAGCAGCCACTATTTCCTGACTGGGGTAGCCCGGGGTCTGCCACTGGGTGGAGCCACTCGCCTTCAAAAAGCGCTTGGCCGCCAGTAAAATCTCCAAGCTAGCGGCGGCGTCTGCCGGGCGGGCTTGACGGAGATAAATAAGGCTCATGATACTGCCTCCTAGAATTAATTTTCTCTCATTTTACCACGCCCCGGGGAACAAAAAACCGGACGGCCAGCGCGGCCACCCGGTAAAAGGAGGGATATTAAATGTCAGTTGGTTGATCATCCCCCGCCCGGGCGAAAAAGGGAGATTGGAGGGACACGGTTCCGGACGGGGCGAATGCAATTAGCTCAATTCATTTCTGGCGACTAGTCGACCGGTTCGACCCAGCCGTGCTTGTCTTCGGCGTCGCCGACTTGAACATTGAAGAGGGCCTCGTAGAGCTTGGTCGTCACCGGGCCAACCTCGGTTTCGGAGTAGAAGACGTGCTTCTTGCCCTCGAGGTCGGTCAGGGAGCCAACCGGGGAGATGACGGCCGCCGTCCCCATTGCCCCGGCCTCGGCCAGGTCGTCGAGGTCTTCTAAGGTGAGCTTCTTTTCCACCGGGTTCAAACCGAGGTCTTCGGCCACCTGAAGGAGGGAGCGCTTGGTGATCGACGGCAGGATCGAGTTCGACTTCGGGGTGACGAACTGGCCGTCCTTGGTGACCCCAAAGAAGTTGGCGCCGGAGAACTCGTCAACGTACTTGTGCTCCTTCGGGTCGAGGTAGAGGGCGTCGGCATAGCCGGCCTTCTTGGCGGCCATTTCCGGCAGGAGGCTGGCGGCGTAGTTGCCGGCGGTCTTGGCCTGGCCGGTCCCGGCCGGGGCGGCGCGGTCGTACTTGGAAAGGACGTACGGCATCGGGGTCAGCCCCTTGACGTAGGCGCCAACCGGGGTGGCGTAGACGTGGAAGACGAAGTTCTCGGCCGGGGTCACGCCGACCAACGGCTGGGTGCCGACCATGAAGGGGCGGATGTAGAGGGTGCCGCCGGAACCATACGGTGGCACGAAGTCCTCGTTGGCCTTAACGACCGCCTTGACCGCCTCGAGGAACTTTTCTTCCGGGTAGTGGGGCATCAGGAGGCGGTCAGCCGAGTTATTGAGCCGCTTGGCGTTTTCCAACGGGCGGAAGAGTTGCACCTTGCCGTCCTTGGTGCGGTAGGCCTTGAGCCCTTCGAAGACTTCCTGGCCGTAGTGGAGAACCTGGGCGGCCTCGTTGAAGACCAGGTTCGATTCGGTGGTCAGGCCGCCGTTGACCCACTTGCCGTCGGCGTATTCGGCGTGCCAACTATAGGGGAGGTCGCGATAACCAAAGCCGAGATGTTGCCAGTCTAAATCTGCTGCCTTTGCTTTTGCCATAATGATCATCCTTTCTGGTGAAGGTTGCTATGTATTGCAAATTGGTTGTCACCATCATAATGAGCAATCTCTCATCTGTCAACCAGTTTGATTAAAATTCTCTAATTCATTCTAATTTTAAGCCCCCCTTGACAGATCCATGCATCTGCATTTAAAATAAGCTCCGTGATTTAAATGCAGATGCATGGAATGGAGAATGAACATGACACAAACCCTCGGCAAGCGCCAGCGGGCCCGGATCGCCACGATCCTGCTGGTGGCTTCCTTCATTAGTTTAATGAGCCAGACGATGATGGTCACCGCCCTGCCGGTCATCCAGGAGGAGCTTCACCAGTCGCTGGCCGTCGTTCAGTGGCTGACCACCGGCTACACCCTGCTGATCGGGGTGATCACCCCCCTGTCGGCCAACCTCTACGAGAAGTACCCCAACCGCCAGTTCTACCTGGCGATCATCACCCTCTTTCTGGTCGGTACCCTGGTGGGGACCTTCGCCAATAGCTTCTGGACCCTCCTGCTGGCCCGGCTGATCCAGGCCGCCGCCGGGGGGCTGCTGGTTGCCTTTCAGATGACGACCGTCGTCTCGATCTACCCTCCCGAGCAGCGGGGGATGATCATGGGCCTCTCCTCGCTGGTGGTTTCCTTCGGCCCGGCGATCGGCCCGACCCTGGCCGGGGTGATCATCAAGTCCTGGGGCTGGCGGTCGATCTTCTGGAGCGTTCTGCCCTTCATGCTGGTCTGCTGGCTCTTTGGCTACTTCGCCCTGCCAAACTACACCACCCCCAAGCCGGAAAGCAGGCTTGACCCGCTCTCGGTGATCACCCTGCTGGTCGGCCCGGGGATGGCCCTGGCCAGCCTGTCGGTGATGACCACCCACTTGGCAGTCGGCCTAGCCCTGCTGGTGGTCGGCAGCCTGGTATCGCTGGTCTTCTACCGCCGGCAACGCCAGCTGAAGGCCCCCTTGCTCGACTTCGGCGTCTTTTCCTACCGCGCCTTTCGCCTGATGCTGGCGGTGGCCACCCTGATCTTCATGGCCCTGCTGGCGACCGAGCAGATGTTTTCGATCTTTGCCCAGAATAGCCTCCACCTCTCCAGTTCGCTGACCGGGCTGGTCCTCCTTCCCGGGGCACTCTTCAACGCCCTGGCCGGGGCCTTCATTGGTCGGATCTACGACCAGCACGGCGTCAAGGGGGTAACGACCGTTGGCCTGGTGATCGCGATCGCCTGCTCGGTACCGCCGCTCTTCTGGACCGCCCACACCAGCGCCTTGACCCTGACCCTGCTCTACGCCGGCCGCTTCCTCGGGATCGGGATCGCCTTCTCGCCGGTGATGTCGGAATCCTACCGCGGCCTGCCCCACGCGGCGATTAGCCAGGCGACGGCGATGAACAACGCCCTCCGCCAGTCGCTGGGGGCGCTGGCGGTCACGGTGACGGTCGTCATCTCCTCGCTGCCGAGCTCGGCAATCAGCGGGATGCGCTGGGCAATGGCCTTCACCCTCGGCCTGGTGGTGGCCGCCGGCCTGCTCTTCTGGGCCTACCTGGCAAAGGAGGGCTAACACCATGGAAGAAGACCTCATCCGGGCAATTGCCGTCCTCAACACCCGCCTCCGCCACGCCCTCGACCGCCGCTTGCGGCCGTTGGGGCTGTCGGAGGTCAACTACTACTACCTACTGGTGATCAGCGAGCAGCCGGGGATCAACCAGGCGGCCCTGATCGACCGGGTGGCCCGCGACCAGTCGAGCGTCACCCGCCAGGTCGACCGCCTGACCCGCCAGGGCTGGCTGAAAAAGGAACGGTCGGCCACCGACGCCCGCCAGTCGGCCCTCTTCTTGACCCCCAAGGCCGAGCAACTCCTCCCCCAGCTCTGGCAGCTAACCGAGGAGGTCAACGCCGCCGCCCTGAGTGGCCTGTCCGCCGCCGAGCGAGCGACCCTTCTCCAGTTGCTGGACCGCTCCTACCGGGGGCTTGCCGAATAGAATCTGCCCGTCCCATCCCGGGGCGGTTTTTTTCTGCCGCCGGCCCTCCCGGTCACAAAAGGGTGGTAAAATCTTCTTGGATAATTCTTAATCGTGATTTGGGAGGATAACGATGAATAAGCACCTGTTCGCCGGGCTGGTGGTCGTCGCCAGCCCGCTGCTTCTGGCCGGCTGCGGCAGCCACAGCGCTAGCGGTTCCAGCAGTAGTCATTCCAGCGCCAGTTCGCACGCCAGCTCAGCCAAGCTCTTTGCCGCGGGGAAGCACTCGGGCAGCCGGGCAACCAGTAGCACCAGTAAGACCAGTAGCAACTCCAGCAGCACATCTTCAACCAGCAGTTCCAGCACTACCAACGCCAACCCGGCGATGGCGCCGACCCAGAAGCCGGCCGACGGCAAGACCCTGGCCCTGAAGGTCTACTACACCTACTACCACCAGCAGGGGCGGACCGACTTCGACTTCGGCGACCTGGTGATCGACGACGTGTCGGGGATGGACATCACCAACGGCGCTAGCAAGGCGGTGACCGAGACCTTTCCGGCCAACACCTACCAGATCGGCGCCCCCAACTACGCCACCCTCACCTACCAGGTCATCGACGACAACACGGTCCGCGTCTTTGACGTGCCGGATGACTTCACCGACTCGCGTTGGCAGAGCGACCCCAGCTGGGCCAAGCAGACTGCCCACTCTTACCTGACCCACCCGCACACCATGCGGGTCGAGACGCCAAGCAACGACATTCTGGACGAGATGCGGGCCGAAATCTTCGGGCCGCAGAGTTCCGATTACTAATTGGGAGGATTATGAGATGAAGAAGATTATTCCAGCCCTGGTCGTCCTGGCCAGCCCGCTCCTTTTTGCCGGCTGCGGCAGCCACAGCAGCAGCGCAAGCAGTTCCAGTTCCAGCAGCCAGACGAGCGCCAAGAGCAAGCTCTTTGCCAGCGACAAACAAACCAGCAGCAAAAAGCAGAGCAGCACGACCGGCTCGCAAGCCAGTCAGGGCAAGGCCAGCGGTTCGACGAGCAGTACAAGTAGCAGCACCAGCAGCAAGGCTAGCGAATCCGACCTGGAGACGACCCTGAAGAGCGCCACCACCCAGGCCCCGAGCGACGCCACCCAGCTGGGGCTGACCGCCTACTACACCCACCTGCTGAAAAACGGCTGGACCGCCGACCAGATCAGCGCCGATCTCGACAGTGGCGACATCACCAACATCAGCATCACCGACGTGAGTGGCCAAAACGTGACCAGCGACTACGGCAAGGGGGTCACCACGACCTTCCCGGCAAACACCTACCAGGTCTTTGCCACCCCGCTGGCTGACGGGATGATCACCTACCAGGTCATCAACGACAACACGATCCGGGTCTTCGACGTGCCGTCCCACTTCCAGGACGACCGCTGGGCCAGCGACGCAGCCTGGGCCAAGCAGACGGCCGCCGACTACATGGGCCATCCGCAGACCGTGCGGGTGCAGACGCCAAGCAGCGACCTGATGGGTCAGCTGCAGGAGGCACTCTACACCGGCGACAGTGATGACGACTAGCCGCCCGGCTTCAGATTCACTCCATCCAAAAAACACCGCGCCACGAATTGTGGTGCGGTGTTTTTAGCATTGTAGGGTTTGGCTAGTCGTTGACGCTCACGCTGGCGTTGGTGTCAACTTCCGGCATCGGGGCGTCGTCGGCGTCCACCGAGGCGCTGGCGCCGGTGTCGGTCGGGGTGTTTACCACCGGGGCCGGGCTTGGCGTTGCCGGGGCCGGCGTTTCCTCGTCCTTGGTCGAGGCCGAGGCACCGGTGTCGACGCTCGGGGCCGGTTCCGGCGCCGGGGCGCTGTCTTCGCTCACCGAAGCGCTGGCGCCGGTGTCGGCGGCTGGAGCGGCCGGGGCACTCCCCTGGTCGTCCTTGACCGAGGCACTGGCATTGGCGTCGACCTTGTTGTTCGGGTCGTCAACCAGCTTTTGGCCGGTCATTTCCAGGTACTTCTTCACGATTGGCCAGAAGTCGAGCACGATTTCGTTGACCCCGCGGAAGTTGCCGTCCTCGTCGTGCATTGCCTGGTAGTTGTTGACCACCCACTTGACGTTCTTCTTGTCGACCGGTTCGGCCAGTTGGAAGAGGTCCATCTTGCCGGTCCGCAGGTTGTGGATGACCTGCTTGACGTGGTCGTGAACGTTGCGGACGTCCGGGTGAACGGCGCTCATCGGGTTCCCGGTTTGGTCCGGCCGCCGCTTGGCCCACATCTTGGTGTCCGGGTTCTTGTGGTTGTAGTAGATGAACTGGTTGTTGTCGTCAACGAAGGTCAATTCGGCCGGGATCGACTTGAGGAACCAGTTGATCTGGTCAACCGTCAGCACCCCGGAGTCGAGCTTGACGTAGTCCTTGCCGGACGCGGCCTGGGTCTTTTCGGCCGCCTTGTCGACCCACTTCGGGTCCTCCATCTCGACGCCCTCGATCGTGGTGTCGGTCTTGCCGGAGGCGGTCAGGTCCTCGCTCTTCCAGGCGTCCGGGGCTTCCGGCCCCTTGAGGGCCTTGAGGACGGTCACCCACTTGGTGAACTGGGCCAGCAGGTCGCCGAGGCGCTTGACGGTGCCGCCGTCCTTGAGGTTGTCGTTTTCGTCAAAGGCATCGCGGACGTTGCCGAGCAGGAACTCGTTCCCCGGCATTACCAGGGCGTTGACCCCCGGGGCCTCGAGGATTTCACGCAGGTCCAGCTGGGCCCGGGACGACCCCTGGGTGAAGTAGGAAGCGCCGATTACCAGCACCGGCTTGTCCTGGAGCGGGTGGATCTTGTAGGAGAGCCATTCGATCGTGCTCTTCAGGGCGGCGGTGGTGGTGTGGTTGTGTTCCGGCGTGGCCATGATCACCCCGTCGGCGGCCTCGATCCGGTGCTTGAGGTACTGAACGGCCATGCTGTTGGTTTGGTCGTCGTCCTCGCTGAACATTGGCACGTCCTTGATGCTCAGCACTTCGATGTCCGCCAGGTTGTTGAACCGGTTGGCGATGTACATCATTAACTTGCGGTTGTATGAGTCTTCGGCAATTGAGCCGACAATCCCAACTAACTTCATTGTCTTCCTCCTACTTGTTCTCGTTCTTCATGTCGAGCTTGCGGATGTCGTTCATCGCGTGCTCGCGGTTGTAAACCAGGTTCTTGTTGACGTCGACGAAGGTTTCAAAGTCGGCAAAGAGGCCGTCGAGGCGGTCAACCAGGTTTTCTTCCTTCAGGTTGCCCTCGTCGTCAAAGGCCTGCAGGGAGTGGCCAACCATGTATTCCGAGCTCGGCATGATCCGGGCGCTCAGCTCCGGGGAGTCGAGCATCTGCCGCAGCATTGCCTGGGCCCGCGACGTCCCGAGCATCCCGTAGGAGGCCCCGGTGATCATCACCGGCTTGTCGGCGAAGGGGTGCACCCCGTAGGACAGCCAGGAGAGGGCGTTCATCAGCACCGCCGGTACCCCATGGTCGTATTCCGGCGTCGAGATGATGACCCCGTCGGCGGCGTCAATCTTGGCCACCATTTCGTCAACCCCGGCCGGCAGGGAGTGGTCGGGCGTCTTGTAGAAGACCGGCAGGCCGCCGATTTCCATCAGTTCGATCTCAGCCTTGTCAGCAAAGTGGTGCTTGATGAATTGCAAGAGGCGCCGGTTGGTGGAACCAGCCCGGTTGGTCCCCGGAATCGCAATGTACTTTTTCATGTTTTTTCTTCCTTTCAGAACTAAGCTATAACCAATCCTTATTTTCTAACATTGTGAACTGGTTTGCAACTGTTTAACCTAAAATTGGAATAAACCCTAACTGGCGAAAAGCGCCCTTCTCATCCCCGATCGAACCCCTATAAATAGTTGTAATCACAGCATCAAGGGATCTTTATATGAAAAGAGAAAGCGTTCGCTTGGTAAGCGCTGATCAAGGGAAGTGGGCCGCCTTCCCCAGCCAATTTCACAAACTACCACCAGCGCGCCGGGGACGAGCCGAGGGCCGGGGTCGGGTTGGCCCAGCTTAGCGGGGTCGCGCTCATCCGGATGGCCGGCCCGAGGATTTTCAGGTCACCGTAACTGGTCCCCTCTTCTTCGCGGGCGTACTGGGCAAACTTGGTTGGCGAAATCGCCGTCGGGGCGTGACGGAAGTCGTCTTCCCGCAGGCCCTGGCGGAGGGCCAGCATGCAACTCTGGTCTAGCGAGACCGCCACCTTGTAGGAACCACCCACCGTGGCGCGCAGCCGCAGGGCGACCATTGCCCCGAAGGCCCCCAGGTAGCCGGTCAAGAAGTCGGACATGAAGACCGGCACCAGCTGGGGGCCGGTACCAAAGGCCTTCCCCTGGAGGTAGGCAATCCCGGTGTTGGCCTGGGCTACCTGGTCCCAGCCGGCCCGCTGACCGTAGGGACCCCCGGAACCGTGACAGTTGACGCTGACGTAGATGATCCCCGGCCGCAGCCTGGCCAGGTCCGCACTAGAAAAACCGTGGCGGGCCAGCGCCCCGGGCCGGTAGCCCTCGAGGAAGATATCGGCCTCGCGGGCTAGTGCCGTGAGCTGGTCCCGCTCGGCCGGCTTGGTGTAGTCGAGGAAGGCCGACCGCTTGCCGCTGCTGGAGTCGCGGACGAAGGCCGGCACTTGTGGCAGGTGGGACGCGGTGATCATCAGGTCCTTGGCCCCGTGCTCGGTCAGCGCCTCGCCGCAGGTTGGCCCGGCAATGATCCGTGTCAGGTCGAGGAGCTTAATCCCGGCCAACGGTCCTCCCTCATCGCTCGGCAGCGGTTCCGGAGCCGAGTCGCCGATCCGCTCGATCTCGACGACCGGCCGCTGGGCCAGGTACTTTCCCTGGTCCGTGGCCAGCCACTCCTCCGGCGAGTACACGATTCCCCCGCAGGCCTTGACGGCGGCAATCTCACGGTCGAGGGCAGCGGCCGGCCACTGCTTCACCGCGGCCGCCACCGCCGCCGGGGTCTTCTCGCACTTGAGGACGCCGAGCACCCGCCGTTCGAGGTTGGGCAGGTTGAAGTGGGGCAGGAACCAGCGCCCGTCCCTGCACTCCCAGGGTTGGGTAACGGCGATCATGTCCGCCAGGGCCGGGCTGTTTTCGATCGGGTGGTAGTGGCCGTCTGCTTCCCGCCGCTGGGTCATCGGCGTTCCGAGGGCACAGAGGGCCCCGGCCACCTCCTCGTCAATCATGACCTGCTGGCGACTGCCCGTTTTCAGCTCCCAGAGGTCGTTTGCGGCAACCGCCCGGGCGGCCAGCGCCTCGGTGATCACCTCCGCGATCTTGATCGGCGACCGGTAGAGGGGGAAGGGGTCTTCAAGCACCCGCACCTCGCGCGGGTCGACCTCCTTCCCCTTCCGGATCCGCATTAGTTCGGTAAAGGCATTGCCAAAGTGATAAGTCATCCTGCATTCCTCCTCTTCCGTCAACCGCTTTCACCAATAATTTACAACATTCATGGTTTGGAATAAAATGGGAATAATCTCAAGAAATCATGCCAGAAAGGTTATCGCAATGAACTTCACCAGCCAAAAGAACCTCAAGGACATCCTCGACGCGGTCGAGTCCTGCGCTACCCTCACCGCGGTCGCCCGCCTCCTCTACACCACCCAGCCCAACGTCTCCAAGACGATCGCCGCCGCCGAGCGCGACTACGGCGTCGAACTGGTCAAGCGCAACCAGACCCCGGTCAGCCTCACCCCGGCCGGCAGCTACCTCAAGCAGCGGCTCGAACGCCAGCTGAGCTACGCCGCCGAGACCAGCCGCGGGATCAAGCAGTTCGCCCCCCAGCGCCGCCTGCCGGTGACCCTCGGCTTCTTCCCGACCTACGCCCCCCTGCTCCTCCCCCGCTTCTATCCCGCCCTGCGCGCCAAGCATCCCCAGCTCGAGCTGACCTGCAAGAGCCAGACCACCAGCACCGCCTTGGCCGAGCTCAAGAACGGCCAGAGCCAGCTCTTCATCGGCCGGGCCGCCGCCGACCCGGCGATCACCACCCGGCCCCTCTTTAGCGAGCAACTCTGCTTCGTTCTCGGCCACCAGGCGTCCCTCTTTTCGCCGGCCCAGCCGGTGCGGACGCTGACCACCACCCACTTGGCCTCCCTGCAAGCGGAGCCCTTCATCCGCTGGTCGACCGAATCCTCCTTCATCAGCGTCAGCACCCACTTCATGGAGCTAAACGACCTCAATTTTGCCAGCCAGCTGACGGTGGCCACCTACGAGGAGGCGATGTGGCTGGCTGCGGCCGGCCTCGGCACGACCCTGGCGATGGTCCACCCGGCCCGCTTCTTCCTGGAAAAGCGGCCGGCGGTCAACCTGCTGGTGGTCCCGCCCGAGATGGCCAGCCTGCAGATCGCCGTGATGACCCGGACCAGCGCCGAGGCCGCCGTCCAGGACCTGGCCGACGAGATCACCCACCTCCTGCTGGCGGCGGAAGGCAAACAAAAGCGGCCCGCCGCCGGAGAGGACCCGGTAACGGACCGCTAGCTTGCCTATTTACTTTTTCAAATAGGAGACCGGCTTGTCGACCTCGACCTTGGTCCCCTGGTACTTCTTCTTGATCCAGCGCTGGATGCTCTTTTGGTGGTAGAGGGTCACCAGCTTCTTGTAGGCCGCCTTGTTGGCGTTCTTCTTGGCCGTCGCCAGGACGTTGATGTTGGCCTTGGTCGACTGGTTGACCTGCTCGTGGGCCAGCGAGTCGGTCAGCACGTTGAGGTGGCCTTCGAGGGCGATCGTGTTGCCGATCAAAACGGCGTCAACCGAGTTGAGCACCCGCGGGCCGGTGGTGTCGTCAATCTCCTTGAACTTGAAGTGGTGCGGGTTAGACTTGATCATGTTGGTCCCGCTGGTGGCGGTGAAGCCCTTCTTGAGGGTGATCAGGCCGACGCTGGCCAGCAGCTTGAGCCCGCGGGCGGTGTTGGCCGGGTTGTTGGCCAGGGCGATCGTCGCCCCGTCCGGCAGGTCACTCAGCTTCGAGTACTTCTTGGAGTAGATCCCCATCGGCTCCAGGTAGGTCGTCCCCAAGGCCGCCAGCTGGTGCTTCTTGTTTTCCTGGTTGTAGGCCTTCAGGTAGGCCCAGGACTGGAAGGCGTTGACGTCGACCTCGCCGCTGGCGGTGGCCCGGTTGAGCTGGACCGGGTCGGTGAAGGACTTGACCTTGATCGTCAGGCCGGCCTGTTTGGCGGCCTTGCTCTTGGCAATGTGTTGCCAAACCTTAACGTCGGCGCCGAGCGAGCCGACGGTGATCGTTTGCTTGCTGGTTGGGCCGCCGTTGGCCGCGTAGTTGAGGCCGACCCCCACCAAGATGATTACTACCAGGGCCAGCAGCCAGGCCCACTTCTTGCGTCCGCGTTTTTTCATAAGAATGCCTCCCCTGCTGAGGAACAAAAAAACGGCCCGTGGACTCTGCTTGAATCCACGGGCCGCCAAACTGGCGGGTTACCACCCGACTTCGGTCCGGCCTTGCGACCGCACCCTTAAAGGTACCTCTGATACCCGGCCCAACTATCGGGGGCCACCCGCCCCGGGCTCGCCATGCTCACCCGGTGGTTTGCTCCAAGACCATCTTCGCGGCCCCCTTCCCCACCGGCTTGCACCACCGCCGGCTCGCTGTCGGGAACTGGGTCGTTACTCATCTTTTCTCAGCAATTTTTAATTTATTTGCCATAATGATAACACCTTTTGCCGGCCCGTCAAGCCCCCGGCGGAAATTTCTTGACGGCTTGCGCCAGGTCCCTATAATTAAGGAAATTAGCGAAAAGTGGGGATTTTTACCGTGACCAAGAAACTACTCTTACTCTCCACCGGGGGCACGATCGCCTCGGTGGCCTCCAGCACGGGCCTGACACCCGGCGAAAGCGGCGAGGAACTGGTGAACACCCTCCAGGCCCTCCCCTACGAAATCACCGTCGAGGACCTGCTGGCGCTGGACTCCTCCAACATCCAACCGGAGGAATGGCGGCTGATGGCCGAAACTGTCTACGCCCGCCGCAACGACTACGACGGGATCGTGATCTCCCACGGGACCGACACGATGGCCTACACCGCCTCGATGCTGACCTTCATGCTACAAAACATTAACCTGCCAGTGGTCCTGACCGGGAGCCAGGTGCCGATGAACGTCCTCTTGAGCGACGCCCCGCGCAACCTAACCCTGGCCTTTGCCGCGGCGGCGGCCTGCCGCCCCGGCATCTACCTGGCCTTCGATGGCAAGGTGATGCGCGGCTGCCGGGCGGTCAAGGTGCGGACGACTGCCTTTGACGCCTTCGAGAGCGTCAACTTCCCGCCGGTCGGCGTCGTCACCTCCGACGGGCTGGAGCGCCACCCGCGGCGGGCGGTGCCGACCGAACCCTGCGTGCTCAACACCAAGCTCGACCTCAACGTTTCCCTGATCAAGCTCTTCCCCGGCTTTGACCCCCAGATCATGCTGGCGATGGCCGAGAGCGGCTGTCACGGCTTCGTGATCGAGGGCTACGGCTTGGGCGGGATGACCTTCGTCCGCCGCAACGTGGCCGCCGTGATCGGCCAGCTCAGCCGGATGGACATCCCGGTGATCGCCGCTAGCCAGTGCCTCTACGAGCGCAGCGACCTGACAAAGTACGAGGTCGGCCGCCAGGCCCTGCTCGAGGGGGCGATCAGCGCCCACGACATGACCTCGGAGAGCGCAATCACCAAGCTGATGTGGGCCCTCGGCCAGGGAATGGACCACGCCCAGGTGAAGGAATTCTTCGCCACCAACGTCGCCGGCGAGGTGACATTGCCGGAGGAAACGGAAGAAAATTAACTTTTTTGGCCAAAAGTGGTGACAAATCGATCAAGGCATGCTATTCTATAAAAGTTGATTGATCAACACCACCACTTGCGGGTATAGTTCAGTGGTAAAACATAACCTTCCCAAGGTTAAGTCGCGAGTTCGATTCTCGTTACCCGCTTCTCAAACGGCATCGCTTCGGCGGTGCCGTTTTTCGTTTTTCCCGCCCCCGAGCGACACTCGGCGGCCAACTTGTCGCCCGCACCGCCCTTTGCTTTGCTATCCTAGAATCAAGATCACAAGCGAAAGGATGATTCTCATGTCCAAGATCAAGATTCACGTTTTTCACACCGGTTCGGTTTGCGTCAGCCCGGCGGTGCCCTTCGGCGGCGAACACTGCTCGACCCTCAAGGCTAGCGGGCTCTTCTTGCCCCAAAGCAAGCGGATCTGGGTGCCGGTTTCCTGCTACGTAATTGAGCACCCCAAGGGCCGCATCATGGTCGACCCCGGCTGGTCGCGGGCAATGAGCCCCAAGGGCGAGCTCGACAAGGCCGCCCAGATCAAGGAGCTCGGCTCCCGCCTCCTCTACCGGGTCAACCAGGGGGTGGTTCCCAAGGGGGAGGCGCCGAGTGAGCACCTGGCCGAACTGGGGCTGACCCCGGCCGACCTCGACTACGTGATCCTCTCCCACCTCGACTGCGACCACGCGGTGGGCCTGCGCGAAATCGCCGCCGGCCACCCCAAGCGGATATTGACCTCCAAGCGCGAACTGGAAAACGCCACCTCGCGCCCCCGCTTCAACCCGATGTGGTGGGAGGGCACCGGCCTGGAGACCTTTGATTGGAACGACGACCAGGGGCCGGCCCACCACTCCTACGACCTCTTCGGCGACAGCAGCGTCGAATTGATCAACATCCCCGGCCACACCCTCGGCCTCTGCGCGGTCAAGATCAAGAACGCGGACGGCCGCTTCGTCCTCCTCTTCGTCGACGGCGGGTACGCCGCCAAGTCCTGGCAGGAAATGATCGTCCCCGGGGTAGGGGTCGACCGCGCCGCCCAGAAGAAGTCGCTGGAATGGATCCGCGAGCAAAGCCTTGATCCAAACTGCCTCGAATCGCTGGCTACCCACGACCCGGACATCAAGCCCCACGTCATCGAACTATAGCAAAAACCGGCACCCGCGCCTGGGTGCCGGTTTAGTTTATAATGGGGGTAATTTCAGCCGAAAGGAGCCCTCCCATGACCTTTGAACAACTGCTCTACGCCAGCGAGCTGGCCAACCACCACTCCCTGCAGAAGACGGCCGCCCTGCTTCACATCTCCAAGTCCGGCCTCTCCCAGGCGATTTCCCAGCTGGAGGGCGAGCTCGGGGTAACCCTCTTTGACCGCACGCCCCAGGGGTCGGTCCTCACCCCGGCCGGCCAGGCCCTTTTGCCGGGGATGCACCGCCTGCTCGACCAGCAGCTGGCCCTGGCCCACCACGCCGCCGCCCTCGGCCCGCAAAAGGGGGTTGAGCGGCTGACGATGGCCTACCCCAACACCCTGCTCAAACCCTTCTGGACGGTCTTCGAGCGCCTCCGCGCCGCCAGCGACCACCCGCTGGAACTCCGCCTCCAGCAGCTGCCGGCGCCGGAAATCATCAGCCGGGTCCGCCAGCAGGAGGTCACCCTCGGCTTCTTGGCGATCAACGATAGCAACCGCGCCGCCCTCGGCGACCTGGCCCTGACCCCGGTCCACCAGGGCCACCTGACATTAATGATGGCGCCCGACCACCCGCTGGCCAAGCTGGACCAGATCACCGCCCCCGCCCTGGCCGGCCAGCCCTTCGTCCTCTTCAACGACCCCTACAACGACCAGGTCTTCGCCCACCTCCAGTACCTCTGCGGACCGCTGCCGGTGGTGGTCAAAACCGACGACGCCTGGGCGGCCTACCAGGCGGCCGTCAGCATGCAAGCGGTGATCCTGGGCCGCGACTGGCAGGCCATCCACGCCCCGGCGCGGGCGATCCGCCAGCTGGTCGCCCGCCGGATCGGCAACCTGGTTGACGACCGCTTCACCCTCGGCTGGCTAACCAACCCGGCCCGGCCGCTCTCGCCCCTGGCCCGCCAGTACCAGAAACAAGTTACCGCCGCCCTAAGAAAAAGGCAGCCGGGAGATTCCCAGCTGCCGGGGCAGGATTAACGGAAGGCCTTGAAGTAGCCCTCGACCGGCCGGGTGCGGTAGACGACCCCCTGGCCGACCTTGGCCAGGAACTGTTCGAGCACCAGGATGGCAACGATGAAGACCACCATGATCGCACCGATCAGTCCCCACTGGCCGGCGGTCAGCAGGTGGGCGCTGATCAACTTGGTCAAGAGGGCCAGGTCAACCGGGGCAAAGAGGAACCAGGCAGTGGCGTTGCCCGGGAAGTAGATCGTGTCCTTCCCCTTGGCGGCCAGCTTGTGGTGGGCCACCAGGCCGAAACCGGTGTGCATCACCGCCTCAATCAGTCCGAAGAGGCAGAGGAAGAGGGAGAAGGCCGGCGTGCAGTCGAGCAGCAGCATCGGCAGCCAGATCACTAGGGTCAGCATGTCAACCGTGGCGGCCGAAACCCCGTTGCCCGGCCCAGCTAGCGGGTCCTTGGCGCCCATCACCATGTTCAGACCGTAGATGAAGCCGCCGGGGAGACGGTACTCCTCTTGCATGTGGAGGCAGAGGATGCAGAAGGAGGCGTAGGTCAGCCGCTCGACCACCGTCAAGTCGGCGAAGCGAAGTAGCAGCATCGTGGCGGTGATGATGAAGCAGGAAATGCTAAGATAGAGGTGCAGGTGCGGCAACTGGTTCAAGAACTTTTTCATGAGGATTCACCCTTTCGATTGATTGGTTGCCGCCATTATAGTTGCCAATTGCAAAAAGCCGGTAGACACCCCGGCCAAATGTGTCCAATGGAGGAAGAAAATGACCCCGTCAACTACCACCGAAAAGACCCGCCAGCGCCTGGTGGCCGCTTTTTGCGCCGCCTACGCCGAAAAGCCCTTTGAAAAGATCACCGTCCGCGAGGTGGTGAAGGCCGCCGGCTGCTCGCGGTCCAACTTCTACCTCTACTACACCAACCTGGCCGAGCTGCGGACCGAGGTTGAGGACACGGTGCTGGCGGCGATCCGGCAGATCATGGCCGCCGACGAGGCCAGTAACGAGTCGCAGTTCATCGCCCAGGCGACCGCCCTCTACGCCGCCCATGAGCAGGAGCTGACCGCCCTGCTCGGCGAGTATGGCTCGGCCGCCTTCAAGGCCCGCTTCAAGGCCGAGCTGGTGAACGCCTTCCCGAAGGTCTTCGCCGCCAAGCAGGACCAGTTCTTCCCCTACCTGGTGGAGTACCACATCTCGACCATCCTGAGCCTCTTTCAGCTCTGGCTGAAGCGCAAGAAGGACCTGCCGCGGGCGGAGCTCTTCCGGATGATTGATTCCCTGCTGATTCGCTGACAAACAAACGCGGGCGCCCCGGGCCACGGAAAGTGGCGGGGCGCCCGCATTTTTTTACAGCACCTGCATGATCAGGGCGGCCTGGATGGCCTCGTCGCTGTACTCGACCCCGGTCAGGGCCTGCTCGATCAGGTGGGGATCGCCGGTGGTGAAGAAGTCACCGAAGAGCTTGATCTCACTGATGTGACGGTCCTTAATGTTGAAGTTGAAGGAAACGGTGCCGATCGGGAAGTGGTGGGAGACGTAGTGGGCGTAGCCCGGGTTGTGGCCGAAGTTCCAGTGGTGGGTGGCAAACTTGGCCTCCTGGCGGGCGTCGATGACCTCCCAATCCTTCTCGGTCAGGTGGTAGGTGGGGATGTCTTCGACCCGGTCAACCTTGAACATGTGGCAGAGGAGGTAGTTCTTGAAGTCCTCGCTGGTCCAGTGCTGGTACTTTTCCGGCAGGTAGGGCTTGAGGTTGGTGATCCGGGCGTCAACCGACTTGATCCCCTTCGACTCGAGCTTGCCGATGTCGGGGGTCAAAACGGTGCGGGCGACCTCCTGGTTGAGGTCGTAGAGGATGGTGCCGCCGGCGGCGTAGGCCCCGTCAACCTTGACCATCGCCATCCTCGAGAACTTCTTGCCGTCGACGGCCATGTCGTTGCGGCCGCGGACCTCGGCCCCGCTGACGCCGAGGTCGTGGAGGGCCTCAACGATCGGGGCGCCGACCTGCTTGAAGTTGCGAAAGCCGGAGGTGTCGCCGACGACGATGTTTTCGAAGATGATGTTGCCGCGGTCGTGGTAGGCGGCCCCGCCGCCGCTGGTCCGCCGCACCAGTTTGATGCCGTGCTCCTTGAGGTAGGGCAGGTTGACCTCGGCGTAGGCGTTTTGGTAGCGGCCGATGATCACCGCCGGATCGTTGATGTAGCAGATCAGCCCGTGCCCCTCCAGGCGCAGGTCGTTGATCAGGTAGGCGTCGAGCGACTGGTTGATTAGCGGGTCGTAGACCGGCTTGCCGTTGCGGCTGGTATCGATTAGAAACATGCACTCGCTTCCTTTCAGCGTGTTTATCTTGAACAAGAAAACCCTTACTTGTTCATTATGATAGTCCTTTTCCGCCGAAAAGAAAATCGTCCCGCTCCACGGATCGTGGCGGGACGATTTTGTAACTGTGCTTCTACTTCAGTGTCCCCTGCTCCAGGTCCGAAATATCGGACTTGGTGCCGTTGTGGATCACGGCGGCGTTGAGGCTGCCGGCCTCGTGGAGGTGGGCAATCGACTCGCGGCCCGGCAGGTGCGGCTCCATCTTCATGTCGGAGAAGAGGTTGATCAGCCCCGGCGTCAGCTTGGCGGCCTTCACTTGATCTGGCGAGATCTCGTGGACGATCTGGTCACCGCGGCCCTCCTTGATCTTGAGGCCGAATTCGGGGTCGATCAGGATTGCCCGGCCAACTGCCACCAGGTCGGTGTAGTTGAGGGCGTCCTTGGCGGCCTCCTCGCTCATCACGTCGCCGACGATGATTTCCTTGGCCCCGTTGAGCACCGGCTGGAAGAGTTCACCGAAGGTCCGGTCGCTGTCCTTCGGCTTGGTGTCGTACTTCGGCAGGGAGAGGTGGACGTAGTCGAAGTCGAACTGGTCAGTCAGGGCCTTGATCAACTGGGTCGACTCGTGCCAGTCGTAGCCCACCGTATCGTGGATTTCCTCCGGGCTGATCCGGTAGCCGACGATGAAGTCCTTCGGCGCCTCCTGCTTGACCACCCGCATCACCTCGGCGCAGACCTCCTTGGCGAAGTTCATCCGCTTTTCGAGGCTACCACCCCAGTGGTCGGTCCGCCGGTTGGACCACTTGGAGAAGAATTCCTGCAGCAGGTAGTGGTTGGCGCCGTGGATTTCCACCCCGTCGAAGCCGGCCTTGATCGCCCGCTCGGTGGCGGTGCCGAAGTCCTTGATGATCTGGCGGATTTGCTCGTCACTCAGTTCGTGCAGCTTGTAGTCGAGGAAGGGCACGTCCATCGCACTCGGTGCGTAGACCGGCTTGCCCATCGTTGCCCGGTAGTTGGCCTCACGCCCGGTGTGACAAATCTGGAGGAGGGCCTTGTTGCCGTCCTTCTTGATCGCCGTTGCCAGCTTGGTCATCCCCGGGAGGAACTTGTCGTCAAAGATCGCCAGTTGTTCCCGGTCGGCGGCCCAGGAGCGGGACGGCCAGCCGTTTTCGCTGGAGCCGGTGTATTCGACGATGATCATCCCGGCCGACTGGGAGCGGGCCCCGTAGTAGGCGAGGGTGTCCTCGGTCACGAAGCCGTCCTTGCCGGAGTTGGTCAGCATCGGCGGCTGAACGATCCGGCTGGAAATGGTTGCCCCGTGGCGGAAGGTGACGGAATCGGTGAGTTGCTTGGTCATGATGATTACCTCCATTCGCTATCTGTGAATAAGGTAACATTGTAAGCGGTGCCTGCCAATTAGCGGATTCTGAACGGTGGGTTCAGTTGGGCTTAACCCCGGCTGTAAAAGTCAAAAAATCACGATTTCACGATAAAGAAGGCAGGCCTTTCCCACCCCACAAAATTGAGAAGAATCGCACAATTTCGCCAAAACAAAAGAGCCGCGCTCGCCATCCCGGCTGGGTGACAAACACGACTCCCCTTCTGGCTAGATTTAAATGAACTGGATCCCACCGTCGATCTGAACCGCCTGACCGGTCATGTAGTCGGCCTTGGTCGAGGCGAGGTAGGAGACGAAGTTGGCCACGTCGGCCGGGGTTTCGGCCCGGCCGAGGGCGATGCTGTCGATGGCGGCCTTCAGGTACTGGCCCTTCTGCCCGCCGTTTTCTTCAACCATCCGCTCGTCGATGTAATCCCACATGTCAGTGCCGACGATCCCCGGGCAGTAGGCGTTGACGGTGATGTGGTACTTGGCCAGTTCCTTGGCCGCCACTTGGGTCAGGCCGCGGATGGCAAACTTGGTTGACGAGTAGGCGCCCAGCTGCTCAAAGCCGATGTGGCCAGCGATGCTGGAGGCGTTGATGATCTTGCGAATCTGGTCGCCGTCGTCCTGCTTCTTGAACTGGGCCGCGGCGGCCTGGATGCCGAAGAGGACGCTGTCGACGTTGGTGGCGTAGATCTTGTGGAATTCCTCGGCCGTTTCGTCGGTCAGGTTGCCGATCTGGGCGATCCCGGCGTTGTTGATGTAGGTGTCGAGGCGGCCGTACGTGTCCACCGCCAGCTTAACCAGGGCCTCGTGGGTTTCCTTCTTGGAAACGTCGCCGGCCAGGGCCACCGCCTTGAAACCGGCCGCGGTCAGTTCCGCGGCGGCCTTCTCGGTTTCTTCCTGGTGGTAACCGTTGATCACCAGGGCGTAACCATCCTTGCCCAGTTGTTCAGCGATCCCGCGGCCAATCCCGCGACTGCTCCCGGTAATCACTGCAACCCGTTGTTGTTCTGCCATCAAACCACTCTCTTCCTTAAAATCAAAACTGCTTTCCGTGCCGGTTTTCCCGGTGATTCAATGATAGTTCATTGCGACGAGAATGCAAGCGGTTTCTCCGATTGCAAAAAAGAGCCGGAGGAAATCTCTGACCCTTACTAATCCTTACTCACAGTTTAGCCACCTCAAACCTTGATCTGCTAATGGTTTCCGGCTCCCTCGATACTCTAATTTTCTCAATATTCGGTGTTTTCTTATGCGTGAGTAAATGTTGAGAACCAACTAACTGAAACTAACGAAAAAAGCTATCAACAACCTTCATAAAAGGCACTGTTGATAGCTTTTGCAATGTTTATTATGCTGACTAAAGGATTCGAACCTTCGACCTACGCATTACTAATGCGTTGCTCTGCCAACTGAGCTAAGTCAGCAACTTCTTAACATAGATAATATACCAGATCTTCGTGCCCCTGGCTAGCCCTTTTTCAAATTTTCTTGC
Organism: uncultured Limosilactobacillus sp.; assembly: GCA_944327195.1. Taxonomy (GTDB): domain Bacteria; phylum Bacillota; class Bacilli; order Lactobacillales; family Lactobacillaceae; genus Limosilactobacillus. The sequence goes on along the minus strand of CALVGV010000013.1, from coordinate 8,301 downwards.
CGGCGGCCGCAATTCGCGCTATCGTGGAGAAAAAACGAAAGGATGTCTGCCATGCCTAGCGCCTACCTGATTCACGGCACCTCAACCAAGGAGGACGACTGGTTTCCCTGGCTCGAGGAGGCCCTCGCGCCCACCATCACCCTCCACCGCCTCTCCTTGCCCCACCCCTTTTCGCCCACCCCGGCGGCCTGGGACGCCGCCCTCGACCAGCAAATTCCGGCCGAAGACAAGCTGACCCTGATCACCCACAGTCTCGGCGGGATCACCGCCCTTCGCTACCTGGGTCGCCACCAGGTGACCGGCGCCCGATTGATCCTGGTGGCCCCCTTCGACCAACCCCTGCCGCTCTACCCCGGGCTGAATAGTTTCCTCAGCCCGGCCCCCGACTACCCGGCCCTCCGCGCCAAGCTGGCGGCGGCCACGGTGATCGTTGCCAAGGACGACCCGATCGCTCCCTGGCAGCAGGGTCGCCGCATCGCCCAGCAACTCGACGCCAAGCTGATCACCAAGGCCCACGGCGGCCACTTCCTGACCAGTGACGGCTTCCGCCAATTCCCACTGGTCGAGCGGGAGGTCCGCCGGCTGATAAATAAATAAATAAATTTCCCCCGCCGGCTTCCCCAAGTTCTGCTATAATGAAGGCCGTAAGGGGCCATTAGCTCAGTTGGGAGAGTATCTGCTTCGCATGCAGGGGGTCGCGAGTTCGAATCTCGCATGGTCCATAACTTTAACTATCAAAAAACACCGTTGATGACAATCATCAGCGGTGTTTTTACTTTCTCTCCGGTTGCCAACGGCGCTCCAGGAGCCACTCGATCAGCTTGAGGGCAGCCATGCTGACCAGGGTCAGGCCAACCGTCAGCAGGGTCCCCCAGATGATCGGCGTCGGCCGGCTGGTGGCCAGGCCGGCGAAGAGGAAGGTACCGAGGCCGCCGGCGTTGATCGTCGCTGCGATCGTGGCGATCCCCATCAGCGAGGCCAGCGCCACCTGAAGGCCGGCGAAAATCGCCGGCAGGGCCAGGGGGAGCTGAACCTTGAAGAAGCACTGGCGACGGGTCATCCCCAGGCCGCGGGCCACCTCCACCAGGGTCGGGTCGACCGTCGCCAGCCCGGTCAACCAGGAGCGCAGGAGGACGTACTCACTGTAGGTGGCCAGCACGATCACCGCCGTCTTCATCCCCAGGCCGGTCAGCGGCAGGAGCAGGACGAAGAAGGCGAAGCTCGGCACCGCGTAGAGCAGTGAGAAGAAGTAGACCGTCCACCCCTGCCAACGGGGGTGGCGGAGCAACCAGGCCACCAGAATGATTGCCAGCCCCGCCGCCAGGCCGAGGGCCGAAAAGACCATCACCGCGTGTTGGTCCAGCGCCGCCAGCAGGGCCGCCGAGTTTTGCCGCCAGTAGTCAATCATCCTGCCACCCCCAGAGGGCGCGGTTCTGCTGGACGGTCGCCAGCAGGTCGGCCACGAAGGGGGTCGCCGGGTGGGCCACCAGCTCCGCCGGGGCAGCGAACTGCTCGATCGCGCCGTCCTTCATCACCAGCACCCGCTGGCCGAGATAGAGGGCCTCGTTGATGTCGTGGGTAACAAAGAGGAAGGTCTTGCCGGCCAGCGACCGGTGGATGCGCCGAACCTCCCCCTGCAGTTCCTGGCGGGTGAGGGCGTCGAGGGCGCCGAAGGGCTCGTCGAAGAGGACGTAGGGCGGGTTGGCCGCTAGCGCCCGGGCGACGCCGACCCGCTGCTGCTGACCACCAGAAAGCTGGCGCGGGGCGCGGTCGGCACAGGCGGGATCGAGGCGGACCAGGGCCAGCAAGTCGGCCACCCGCGCCTGGATCTTCTCTTTCGGCCAGCCCAGCAGGCGGGGAACGACGGCGATGTTTTCACCGACGGTCAGGTGGGGGAAGAGGCCGGTCTGCTGAACGACGTAGCCGATGTGGCGGCGCAGTTCCACCAGGTCCTGGTCGGCCAACGGCTTGCCGCCGACCCGGACCGTCCCGCCGTCGGGGGTCAGGAGACCGTTGACCAGCTTGAGGGTGGTCGTCTTCCCCGAGCCGGAGGAGCCGAGGATCGTCACCAGTTCGCCGCGCGCAACGGCAAAGGAGAGGTCGGCCAGCACCCGCCGGCCGCCGAAGTCCTTGGCGACGTGGGAAAATTCAATTGCCGGGGCCATTTGCTTTCACCTTCTTAATCAGTAAGTCGAAGCCGACCATCGTGGCCAGTGAGAGGAGGGCGACGCTACCGCCGCCGATGGTGACGTAGGTCAGGTTGTAGAGGCCGAGGCCGGTGAAGATCAGCACCCCCAGGCCGCCGGCGCCGATGTAGGCGGCCAGGCTGGCGCTGGCGATGATCTCGACCAGAGCCAGCTTGACCCCGTTCAGCAGGTAGGGCAGGGCCAGCGGCAGCTCAACCTGGCGGCGCAGCTGGCGGGCGTCCATCCCGAGGGCGACGCCCACCTCCTTTAGGGTTGGGTCGACCTGGGTGAAGCCGAGGACGGTGTTGACCAGCAAGGGCGGCAGGGCCAGCGCCACCAAGGCAACCAGGGCCGGGACCAGGCCGGTGCCGAGGAGCGGGATCAGCAAGAAGAGGAGGGCCAGGCTGGGCACGATCCGCAGCAACTGGGAGAAGGCGGTGCAGACCGCGGCCACCCGCGGCTGCTTGCTCCCCCAGTAGCCCAGCGGCAAGGCAATCACCAGCGAGATCGCCAGCGCCAGCCCGCTCAAGAGGAGGTGCTGGCCAACCTCCTGCCAATACTCCCCGCCGTAGGTCTGAAAGTAAGTAACGACGGCATTCATCGCAGGTCACCCCCCTTCAGGTGCTTCTTCACCCAGGCACGGGCAACCTGGCGGTAGTTCTTGCCCTCCACGGTCACCTGGCGGTTGAGCCGGATCAGGGTGGCGGTGGTCAGCTTGGCGTCGACTTGGTTGAGGACCCGGGCCACCTTTGGGTGCTGTTCAATCACCTTCCGGTTGGCCAGCGGGACCAGGTTGTAGGCCGGCCAGAGGTGGCGGTCGTCTTTTAAGAGGGTGAACTGCTTGCTGGTCAGCTGGCCATCGGTGGTCGAAACCGGGGCAACGTCGCCGGCGCCGCTGGCCAGCACCCGGTACTTGAGGCCGTCGGCGTAGTCGGTCACCCGTTTGAAGCGAAACTTGCCGTAGACCCGCTCCATCCCCGGCAGGCCGTCGGAGCGCTTGTCGAACTCCCCCTGGGAGACGAAGCGCAGGTGGCTGGCCTGGCGCTGGAGGTCGCTGATCGTCTTCAGATGGTAGCGCTTGGCCACCACGGTGCGGACAGCAATCCCCTGGCGGTCGTCGGCCGGGGCCGGAGTGAGGGTCACCAAGCCCAGCTTCTTGACCCCGCGGGCGGCCAACCGGGCCACCGCGGCGGCTGGCTTGCCGCTGGCGTCCTTTTTCAGGTAGGCGAGGACGATCGTGCCGGTGTATTCGGGGTAGAGGTCCACCTGGCCGGTCTGGGTTGCCCGGTAGATGACCGCGCTGGAGAGGTCCTGCTTGCGGACCACGTGGAAGCCAGCCCGGGAAAGGGCGTCGGCGTAGAGCTCGCTCACCAGCTCGCTTTCGGTGAAGGCCTTGGAGCCAACGGTGATCGTCGCCGCCCGCGCCGGGATGGCCAGCAGGCAGGTCACCAGGGCCAAAAGCACCATCAATGTAAGTCGTTTCTTCATCCCCATCCCCCTAACGCTTGTTAATTATTGGAGCTTCGGCGGCTCTTGTCAACGATTTGCGCCGCCCCCTTTTCGACACTGGCGGTCCAAGTGGTGATCGGTCGGTGAGTGACTAACCACTATGCTAAAAAGCAATTCAACAACAAATCCAAAAGGAGGAGAGGTACCACAAGACCAGCGTCCAGGTGATCCTACGCTGGCACCTCCAGCACGGCAACATCATCTTCCCGAAGGCCACCAACCCGCAACACACGCGAGGTAACATCAACATCCTCAACTTCGCCCTGACCCCGGCCGAGATGGCAGTAATCGACGCTCTCGATCGCAACAAGCACTACTTCACCTACTCGGTGGGCCAGCAAATCCAGGCGATCTCGCACCTCATTCCGGCGGACTAAGCCGCCATTAAAACAATCCCGGCCGGGGAATTTCCCCGCCCGGGATTTGTTACTTTTGCTCACATAAAGTGATCTGCCGCCCCTGCATGGCGATCACCCCCTGGTCCTGGAGGGCGGTCAGCTGGCGGGAGAGGGTCGCCGGCGCCACCCCGATCAGGCCGGCAAAGTCCTGCTTGCTGATCGGCAGGCGAAAGCTAGTGCTCCCGGCGGCGGCCGCCCAGTCGGTCAGGTAGGCCACTACCCGGTCGGCCACCGGCAAGAGTTCGCGGCGGGCGGTCGCCTTCTCCAGCGAGGCCAGCCGCTGGCCGAAGGCGTTCAGGATCACCAGGGCCAGCTGACCGTTCTCGCGGAGCAGGCGCTGGAAATTCGGGGCGGCAATCGAGCAGACCCAGGCATCGGTCGCCGCCTCGAGGCTGGTGGCCAGCTGACTCCCGGAAAAGAGCCGCTCCTGGCCGACCACCATCCCAGCCGGCAGGAGGTCGAGCACCCGGCGCTGTCCGGCCGCGTCGCTGGTGGTCACCTGCAGCTGGCCCTCGTCAATCACCAGCAACTGGCCGGCATCGAGCGGCCCGGCCACCAGGGCGCCGCGCTTGAAGAACTGGCGGTGGGTGGCCACCTGGTTGACGGCTTCCAGCACCGGTTGCGGTAGGCCGGAGAAGAGCTTGGCCTTGCTCAGGCAGGCGAGTTCGTCGTGCATTAGTCCACCCGCTCAATCCGCCCGGCCGCGATCGGCAGGGTCACGTGCTGGTCGTAGTCGTCGTTAATCTTGCCGCCGACCGTCTCCGGCAGTTCCAGGTCGGCCGGCACCCCGTGAACGTAGACGACCCGCTTGTCGAGGGCCAGGTCGGCCGTGTGGAAGGTCTCCTCAAACTTGGCCTTGAGCTTGGCCAGCGGGACCTCCTTTTCGTAGGCGTAGTGACCATTAGCGTCGGCCACCGGGTAGTGGTCGTTGGGAATGCACATTTCGTGCGGGGCGGCGTCGAGCGGCACCATCGTCGTCCCGGAGACGACGGCGGTTTCCGGCAGGTCGATGAAGCCGTCGTGATTGGTGTCCTGGGCCGCGGTTGGCACCGTGGCCGCCCGGCCGTCCGGGAAGCCGTGGAAGTGTTCCCAGTGCTGGATCTCGGCCGGGGTATCAAACATCTCGAGGCGTATCTTCAGGCTGGTGGCCGTTTCGGTGAAGGTCACCGTCCCGTGCGGCGCGCACCCGATCTTGGCGGCGTTGAGCGGCGTGAGTTCTGCTTTGTACGTTGGCATTTGAACCATCCTTTCTCTTTCATCGTTCTTGACGCTTCTAAGGATAGCCCAATTGACGAAGCTTTTTCTTGACCAGAATCAAGTTTGGCAACTTTTTTTGCCCCTAATCACCTTTCGGCTCGTCGCCCGGGAAGCGGTAGTCGGCCAGGGTCCGTCCCTCCTTTTTCAGGTAGGGGGCGGACTTGGCGAGGTCGGCCGGCCGGAAGGTGTAGGCCCGCTGGCAGTTGAACCAGTCAAAGAGGGGCGAGCGGAAGGCCAGCCAGTAATTCAACCCGATCCACCCGATGGCCAGGGCGAGGTCGAGCCAAGTGAAGGCGGCCACCCCGCCGCGGTCCCACAGGTACCAGCTGGTCACCAGGGTCAACCCAAGGGCGGTGACCAGCCCCGGGTTATAGGCCGTCCGCATAGCCAGGTTGAAGACCAGGGCGTGCATCACCAGCTCGGCGAAGGCGAAGACCAGCGCCGCCAGCACTAACCAGTGCCACCACGGGCAAAGGAGCGGCAGGAGGTAGACGACCAGGGCAAACCACTCGTTACCAAAGAAGGCGCTCAGCTGGTTGAGCGGCCAGTCGGCAACCACCGGCGGGACCGCCCACATCTCCACCCGGATCCCCAGCCAGGCAAAACCACCGGGAAAACCGAATTCCTCAAAGAAATGGAGGTGGAGCAGAATCAGCCCCATAAGGAGGGCCCGCTGCTGCACCGTCCAGCTGCCCAGCCCCAGCAGGAGGGCGTAGCCACCGGCCAGGTAGACCGCCAGCTGGTACCAGTTTTGAATTAGCTTCCTCATTTTGCCACCCCCCTTTGACCAAACCGGCAGTGGGCCATCACCCGCCGGAAGGCCGCCACCTGGCGCGGGTCAATCACCCAGCGGGTGGCGCGGTCCTTGAGCACTTGCACCGGCAGAACGATCGTCCCCAGGATGCAGGCCAGCAGGACCAGCCCACCGCCGGCGAGGGTGGCCGCCGTTAGCAAGTGCTGCTGGGCCAAGCGGTGCAGGTAGCCCCAGCCGACCAGCGGGAAAAGGGTGATCGTGGTGGCCAGGCCAGGGTTGTACCAGACGCGCAGGACCAGGTTCATTTCGAACAGGTGGCCGAGGATTTGAAAGAGGCTAAAGAAAATCACCCCCACCCCCAGCCAGTAGCAGTGAGGAAGGAGGATTGCCAGGCCGTAAACCAGCCAGGCGGTGACGTTGACCACCATGATCGAGCAGGCGTTGCCCGGGTAACGGTCCGGTTGCTCTTTCTCCCGGTAGACCACCCGGTTGATTACCAGCGGAGCCCCGCCCGGCAACTGGTACTCCTCCACCTGGTGGGCAAAGAGGGCCAGCAGGTTGGCGATTAGCCAGAACTGAAGGCCACTAAGCGTCGGCTGCCAGCTCAGCAAAGTGGCCAGCAGGACCAAACCGAGGCCCCCACCAACCAGGTGCCACTTTTTTAGAAACCAGTTCACCTTAATCATCTCCCAACCTGTCTCACTTGTGACTTTTAAACACGTAAATTATACTGGGAGGAAAAGCGCCCCTTCAAGCGTTCGCGCGAAGTGGCACAATGGGAGGCAAACTGTGACCCGAACCCGTAAAAAACAAACCGACCAGTCGGTGGCCTGGTTGACCGCCAGCCTGCTGGAGCTAATGGACCAGCAGCCCCTTTCCAAGATCAGCGTGACCGCCATCACCAACAATGCCCAGCTGGCCCGGCGGACCTTCTACCGCCACTTCAAGAGCCCCCAGGACCTGCTCACCCACGAGGTCGACCGCTTCTGCTCCAGCTTCTACCACTCCCTGCACAGCCAAGCGATCACCACCTTCCCGGCCCTGGTAGAGTGCTTCTTCGCCCACTGCCAGGAATGGCGGCCCCTGCTCGACCGGCTGGCCAGTAACCAGCTCCTCGGCCTCGTCCAGGAACGCTTGCTGGCCCAGATCGACCAGAGCCTGCTGGCCGAGGAGACCTTCGCCAACCAAAAAGCGGTCTATTTCTTTGCTGTCGGCGGGATGGGCAACCTCCTGCACTACTGGTTTCAGGACGGCGCCCGCAAGACGCCGGCCCAGATGCGCCGGGTCAGCGAGGAGATCGTCGGCCACCTGCTGGCGGTCAGCTAAACCGCCCCGGCAAAAGGCAGTACGCCCGCGGGAAAAGCAAAGCCATCCTGACGCAACCGCGGGCTGGTCAAGACGGCTTTAATTACTTTTGAGAGCGGCTAGTTCCGCTAAACTTCCTTAGATGTTAATTCAGTTAGCCAAGCACTGAGGTTTGCGCCGTTTTCATGACTAGGTCCAATCGTCAACCCAGCCGGCGCCCATTGGTGGAAAACGGCGTCATAGTCACCCTGGTCGCCAGCATCGGTAAAGAAAGAGGCGACCATCCCGGTGAAGCCGGTCAGGGTTTGAAGAAAGGAATGGACCGGGGTGGCGGGGCGACCGTGCCAGACTGGACTTCCCACAAGGATCAGCCGGTAGTTGGTTAGCTCCGGGAGAGGGGTAGTTAGGGAAGGGTAAGCGTGATCAGTGATTTGCTTGGTTGCAACCGCGTCGGTGGCGTACATGTCGGTCGGGAAGGTCCCCGCCGGTACCGTCAGCTCATAGCGCCCCGCTCCGGGCAGCAAGTCCATCAGCTGGTCGGCCACCCGTCGGGTTTTCCCGGACCAGGAGTAGTCCGCAATTAAGATTTCGGGATTGTTCATTGTGCCACGTCCTTTCAATTCGTCCTTGCCCTTAGTATAGGTGGAAGGAGGAGAAAGGAAAAATACCGATTGTTAATGAGAATTGATACGGTGAGAGTATCTCTTCAAGCGTTTGTGCTAGTGCTTAAGGGTCGCCCCCTGAACTAGCACGGGGGCGACCGCATTTAGGCACCGAGAAAAAACGGCCGTGCCTGGCCCCCAGCAGGGGAAAACCGGCTCTTTGTCAATCGGTACTGATAGATCATTTTAGCTAGTTCAAGCGGCTTGGCTGCTTGGGCTAGCTTTTTGTT
>CALVGV010000012.1 GCA_944327195.1 uncultured Limosilactobacillus sp. | reverse complement strand
AACAAAAAGCTAGCCCAAGCAGCCAAGCCGCTTGAACTAGCTAAAATGATCTATCAGTACCGATTGACAAAGAGCCTTTTGTTTTAAAGATGGAGGAGAAATTACGATGGTCAAAGTAGCAATGGTGCAAATGGACGTGGTGTTCGCCAACCCGGCAAAGAACTTTGCCTTTGTCGGCGAGGCGATCGAGGCCGCCAAGGAGGCCGGCGCGGACGTGGTCGTCTTTCCCGAAATGTGGAACACTGGCTACGCCCTCGACCAATTAAGTGACCTGGCCGACCGCCACGGCCGCCGTACCCGCACCCTGATCAGCCAGCTGGCCAAGCAAAACGAGATCAACGTCGTCGCTGGCTCGGTGGCCACCGTTGACGCCGGCCGCTTCTACAACACCTCCTACGTCTTCAACGCCGCCGGCGAGGAACTGGCCGCCTACCACAAGGCCCACCGCTTCGGGCCGATGCACGAGGACCAGTACATCACCGCCGGCAACCAGCCCTCCCTCTTCACCCTCGCCGGGATCCGCAGCGCCAATTTGATCTGTTACGACCTGCGCTTCCCCGAATGGTGGCGGACGGCCGGCACCACCGGGGTCGACCTCTACTACCTGCCCGCCCAGTGGCCGGCCAGCCGGATCGACCAGTGGGAGGCCCTGGTCAAGGCGAGGGCGATCGAAAACCAGGCCTTCGTGATCGCCGTCAATCGGATCGGCAGCGACCCGGACAACGACTTCAACGGCCACTCGCTGGCGGTCGCTCCGAGCGGCGAGGTGCTGGCCGCGGCCGGCGAGCGGGCCGGGATCGTCCTCGTCGACATCGATCCTCACGCCACCCGCGAGGCCAAGCGGCTCTTCAACATCCAGCAGGACCGCCGTCCAGAACTCTACCGTTAATGAAAGAAGGGGTCTCAATGAACTTTGCCCAATCCAACCTACTCGACCAACTGCCCAAGCAGTTCTTTGCCAACCTAGTGGCCAAGGTCAACGCCAAGGTCGCCACCGGGGCCGACGTGATCAACCTTGGCCAGGGGAATCCCGACCAGCCAACGCCGGACTACATCGTCAAGAGCACCCAGAAGTGGGTGGCCGACCCGGCCAAGCACAAGTACTCGGCCTTCCGCGGCCAGCACTTCTTCAAGCAGGCGGCGGCCGACTTCTACCAGGAAGTCTACGGGGCCAGCTTCGACCCGGAAAAGGAGGTCGCCATCCTCGGTGGCTCCAAGATCGGCCTGGTGGAGCTCCCCTGGGCGCTGATGAACCCGGGCGACCTCTTCCTGCTGCCGGACCCGGGCTACCCGGACTACCTCTCCGGCGCCGCCCTCGGCCAGGTGGAATACCAAACGGTGCCGCTGAAGGCCGAGAACAACTTCCTGCCGGACCTGGCGGCGATCCCGGAGGAGGTGGCCAAGCGGGCCAAGTTCTTCTACCTCAACTACCCGAACAACCCGACCGGGGCGGTGGCCACCCGCGAATTCTACGAGCAGCTGGTGGCCTGGGCCAAGAAGTATCACGTCGGCATCATCTCCGACTTCGCCTACGGGGCGATCGGCTACGACGGCAAGCGGCCGCTAAGCTTCATGGAAATCCCCGGGGCCAAGGAGGTCGGCATCGAGTTCTACACCTACTCCAAGACCTTCAACATGGCCGGCTGGCGGATCGCCTTCGCCGTCGGCAACGCCGACATCATCGGCGCCCTCAACCTGATCCAGGACCACCTCTTCGTGTCGCTCTTCCCGACCCTCCAGGCCGCGGCGGTTGACGCCTTGAAGAACCCGGAACGGGACGAAGGCATCAAGCGCCTGGTCGACCGCTACCAGGAACGGCGCGACGCCTTCATGGCGGCCGCCGAGCGGATCGGTTGGCCGGGGGTCACCCCGGCCGGAACCTTCTACGCCTGGATGGAGACGCCAAAGGGGATGACCAGCGAGGAATTCGCCGACCGCCTGCTCGACGAGGCGGCGGTGGCGGTTGCCCCCGGCAAGGGCTTTGGTGACTACGGCGAGGGCTACGTCCGGATTGGCCTTTTGATCGAGCCGGACCGGCTGGTCGAGGCCGTCGACCGGGTGGGCAAGCTCCAGCTCTTCTAGTCCGTTTAATTTGGTTGGGTGGCCCCTGGCGGAGGGGGTCACGATGGGCGCGGCTTGGGGCCGCACGGGACGGATCATCCGCACACTTTGTTTCTTGGCGGGAAGCAATTCCTGCGTACATAACCGAGGAGGTAATTTAGGATGGCTTTTAAGTATACGGTTTTAGGGGCGGGGGCAATGGGCCTGCGCTTTGGGGTACTGCTGCAAGAACTGGCCGGGGCCGAGGTCGAATTCGTCGACAACTGGGACCCGCAAGTCGAAACGATTAAGGCCCAGGGCGGGGTCTACGTCTCCCGCGACCACGAAAATCGTCACCTGGTGCCGGTCAAGATCTTCAGCCCGGAAGAGTACCAGGGCCACCCCGACGTCTGGGTGGTCTTCGCCAAGCAAATGACCTTAGACGACCTGCTGACCCGGACCGCCCACGCCTTTGATCCCAAGACCCAGCACGTCTTTACCGGGATGAACGGGATGGGCCACCTCGAAAAGATCAACCGCTACTTCCCGGAGGACCGGGTAGCAGCCGGGACCTGCCTGATCGGGACCGTCTTGAACAAGGCCGGCGACGTCGACTTCATCGGCAAGGCCGGGGCCGGCTCGATCAACCTGGCGGCCCAAAACAACCAGGACGCCGACTGGCTCGACCAGCTGGTGGCCGACTTCACCAAGGCCAACATCAACCCGCACCTCAACCACAACTGCGCCGGGACCCTCTTCACCAAGGTGGTCTTCAACTCGGTCATCAACACCCTCTGCACCCTCTTTGAGATCCAGATGGGCCAGTTCATCGACTACGAGGGCGCCGAACGGCTGGGCAAGCAATTGATCAACGAGGCCTTCGACGTGGCCGAACGGGCCGGGGTGCAACTGCTGTCGACCCGCGAGGAGGAATGGCAGACGGTCAAGTACGTCAGCGAGGTCACCAACCCGCTCCACTACCCGTCGATGTACCAGGATATGAGTAAGGGCCGGCCAACCGAGGTCGACTACATCAACGGCTACATCTACGACCTGGGGAAGAAGTACGACTACGAGGCAAGCACCCACGACTTCCTCCGCGGGCTGGTGCACCTGGCGGAAAACACCCGCAAGTTCCGCACCGAATAGAAAGGATTCCGACCGCGAAGTAGCTTGAATGAAGAAAAGCTTAGTTACTGTGGGCACGGCGCGCGGTTGGAAACTAAAAAAATGGGGATGGGAGCACGCCGCTTTCATCCCCATTTTTTTATCGTTGGCCCCGGACACCAGAAAGCACCCTTTCTTCGCGGGAAATTCGTTGCCTCCCGGGCCCGGGGAATGCTAGAATGCTGGTCACGAGGAGAGGAGAAAGCAGATGGAAGCACACAAGGTTGACGGTAAGCTCTACGTTCAGCTTGCGGCGGGGGAGGAACTCCTGTCCAGCGTCCGCGCCGCCTGCCAGCACCACCTGATGCAGGGGGCCACCTTTTCCGGGATCGGCACCTTTTCGGTGGCCACCGTGGTGCGCGAGGAGGACGGCGGCCGCCAGGTCCAGCACGGCTGGCTCGAATTGCTGGGCCTGGACGGCAAGGTGACCTGGGAGGCCGACCTCTTTCGGCGGACGGTGAGCGCCCACGCCGTCTTTTCCTACCTCGACGGCGCGACCGGCATCCTGCACTCGCTGGCCGGCGAGCTCGAAGCGGCAACGGTGGTCACCACCGCCGAGATTACGGTTGAACCAGTCAAAGATTGAAAAAACGCCCCCGCCGCGGCTACTGCCGTTGCGGGGGCGTTGGGTTTACTTGGTGCGCTTGAGGAGTTGGGCGACCAGCTTTTCGAGGGCGTCGCGGGCCGGGCTGGCCGGCAGGGCGGCCAGCTGCTGCTCGGCCTTGGCGGTGAACTTGGCGGCCAGTTCCTGGGCGCGGGTGACGCCGCCGAATTCGACCACCAGGGACTGGACGGCCTTGATGTCGGCGGTCGTCATTGCCGCCTGCTTTTCTAGGTAGGGGGCCAATTCGGCCCGGTGGTCGGCCAAGACCATCAGCAGGGGCAGGGAGTAGACTCCGGTGGCCAGGTCCTTGAGGATCGGCTTGTTGAGCCGGTGGCCGGTGTAGTCGAGGATGTCGTCGAGCATCTGGAAGGCGATGCCGATGTTTTGGCCGATCCGCTTGGCGGCGATGATCACCCGGTGGTCGGCGCCGCCAAAGTAGGCTCCCTCCTCGGCGGCGAGGCTGAAGAGGGCGGCCGTCTTGCCGTTGACGTTGCGCAGGTAGTTCAGTAGCGGCTGGTCGAGCCGGTAGCGGTCGCTCATCTGGCCCAGCTCGCCGTTTAGGATCCGCTTCATGATCCGGGCGTTGACCGTCAAAAAGCGGCTGTTGGTCATCGTTTCGGTGATCAGGTCGAAGAAGACGGTGAAGAGGTAGTCGCCGGCATAGACGGCTACGTCCTTGCCGAAGGCGGCCTGGATGCTGGCGGCGCCGCGGCGCTTGGGGGAGTCGTCGATGATGTCGTCGTGAATCAGGGTCGCCATGTGGAGGATCTCGATCGAGGCGGCCGCCTTGATTTGGTCCTCGCTGAACTGCGGGCTGGTGAGGCCGGCAAAGAGGAGGAAGAAGGCCGGGCGGAGGAACTTGCCGCCGTGGTCGGCCATCTGGCGTAGGGCCGGTTCGAGGCTATCGTAGTGGACGTTGATCCGCTCGTCGATCAGGCTGCTGACGGCTCCGAGGCCGGGTTTTAACTGTGGGTAATAACGAAGGTAGGCTTGTTGCATGAAAAACTCCCCTGTATAAAAAGCGGCCGCCCCGACTTATCCGGGAGCGCGGCCGCTTTTTCATTCCGTGATCAGTCTATCTACATTTTAGCAGAATTGCGCTGCGAATTGACCTGTTTTTTGATCTCGCAATCATAATCGCAGGCGGCGCACTTGCCCTTCTTCGACCGCTTGAAGACCTTGACCAGCTGGTAGGCGGCCAGGCCAACGATGGCGAGGATAATGACGGCGTTGACGAGAAATGAAAGCATGAAAATCAATTCCTTTCTGTGGGGGGCCTCCACTCCGCCGCTTCCGGGAAACTGGAACGGGGTGGCACCTTTGATGGGGCCTCCGCTCCGCGAAAAGCGGTGGCCGTGACGATGGTGGGCACGATTCTGAGCCCCGGAACGGGTCTCAGAACTCGGCCTTTCACTAGGCGATAAATCGCCAAGTGAAATTTCACCATCTTGGCCCCCGTTTTCGCTCCGCTCCGGCCGGCAACGGTAGTGTAACTCGCGGCCGCTGAGAGGGGGCAGGGGGGTGAGAATATTTAGAGGTAGCTGTACTCCGATTTGATCAAAATAGTTGGCGTGAGATGGTGATCCTACTGGGTAAAAAGTACATATATCCGCACAATTGCCCGTGATGATAATTGACGCTGCGTCGGCTCCGCTCCGGCCCCGGCAGCGAAGCTTTTCTAGGCGTCGGATGGGGATGAGCCATAGCCAACGCTAGGTTCCGCGAGACGGACGAGCTAGTTGCGGAATAACGAGTGACGAAATAAACAGTTAAAAAGGACTTAATGGAATGCTGCTAGTAACGCTTTGTGGCTTTTACCTTTGATGATTGACGTTGTCCTTCGGATCCGGTCAAAGTAGTTTATGACTAGGAAGGAGGACTGGAAGATGCCTAGCGCTGGCGATCCTAATTTCCTATTGTTTCTAAGAACTGGTGACCGCTGACGGCCTTTGGAGGATGGCTGCATTTTTCCTCATAACGATCTGTGATGATGATTGCCGACGGGCCGGAGCGGAGGAAAATGCGGGCCAAGATGGTGAAATTTCACTTGGCGGTTTACCGCCTAGTGAAAGGCCAAGCTTTGAGACCCGGAGGGGCTCAAAGTTGTGCCCACCATCGTCACGGCCCGCAATTTTCCGGAGCGGAGGCCCCTAACCAAGTAGCAGCGTTCCCCCAACGTAGATCAGCATCGAAACCCCGTAGCCAATCAGGAGGCTCAGCATCAGTGACCAGAGCATCCACTTGGTCGACCCGGTTTCCTGCTTGATCGTCCCCAAAGTGGCAAAGCAGGGCGAGTAGAGGAGGATGAAGGCCAAGAGGGCGTAGGCGGCCACCGGCGTCATGAAGGAGCCGAGGGCGCCGATCAGGGCCGCCTGGTTGGCCGAGTGGAACATCACCATCATGCTCGAGGTGATGACCTCCTTGGCCAGCACCCCGGTGAAGAGGGCCGAGATGATCTCCCAGTGGGTGATCCCCAGCGGGGCCAGGAGCGGCAGGAGGGCCTTGCCCAGCAGGGCGGCGAAGCTGTTGGCCGGGTCGGTGGTGTAGCCGGAGAGGCCAAAGGAGGACATCAGCCAGATCAGCACCGTCCCGGCAAAGATCACCGTCCCCGCCTTGTGGACGAAGCCCTTGCTCTTGTCCCAGGTGCTATGCCAGATCACGTCCAGCCGTGGCAGGTGGTACTCGGGCAGCTCAACGATGAAGACCGAGCTGTCGGAGGTGTGGAAGAAGAGCTGGTAGCCCTTGGCCACCGCCAGGGCGACCACGATCCCCAGTAGGTAGATCGACAGCACGATCAGGGCCTGGTGCTTAGGGAAGAAGGCGGCCACCACCAGGCCGTAGATCGGCAGGCGGGCCGAGCAGGACATGAAGGGCGAGATCAGGGTGGTGACCAGCCGCTCCTTGGGCTGCTCGATCGTCCGGGCCGCCATGATCCCGGTGACGTTGCAGCCAAAGCCGATGATCAGCGGGATGAAGGACTTGCCATTGAGGCCGATCAGCTGCATCAGCCGGTCGGTCACCAGCGCCGCCCGCGCCATGTAACCCGAGTCTTCCAAAATCGAGATGCAGGCGAAGAGGGTGAAGATTTGCGGCACGAAGACCAGCACCCCGCCGACCCCGGCGATCAGGCCGTTGACCACCAGCGAGCGCAAGACCGGCAGGGCCCCGGCGGCGGTCAGCCAGTGGTTAACGGCGGTCGAGAAGGGCCCGGAGATGAAGGAGTCGAGCAGGTCGGAAATCGGCGTGCCGACCCAGTCGAAGGAGAGCTTGAAGATCAAGAGGAAGATCAGGCAGAAGATCGGCAGACCGAGGATCGGGTTGGTGATCACCTTGTCGACCTGGTTGGAGAACTCGCGCGGCTGCTGGTCGCTGAGCTTCTCCCGCGCCGCCGCCAGGGTGTCCTCGATGAAGTCGAGCCGGGTGTTGAAGATCTTGTCGTCGAAGTGCTGGGCGTCGTAGTAGGCCAGCATCGACAGCAGGGGCTTGAGGTCCTTGAAGGCGGCGTAGCGGCGGACGACCTTGTTCTTGTTCATGTACTGGATCGCCAGCCAGCGGGCGTCGGCCTCCTGGTAGTCGTAGTCCTTGACCAGGGCCTGGCTGGCCTGGCGGATCGCCTCCTTGACCATCGGCGGGTAGTCGAGGACCAGCGGCTCCTGTTCGGCGGGTTGCTTGACCAGGGCGGCGTTTAAGGCCTTGATCCCGTCCTGGTTGCGGGCGTTGGTGGCCATCACCGGGCAACCGAGGCGGGCGCTAAGGGTGGCGAAGTCGAAGGCCACCCCCTGGCGCTTGAGGTCGTCGATCATGTTGAGGTTCAAGATCATCGGCTGGCCGAACTCGCGCACCTCCAGGGTCAGCAGGAGGTTGCGTTTCAGCTGGCCGGCGTTGGTGACGTTTAGGATCAGATCGGGCCGGTTTTCTAGCAGGTAGCGGGTGACGACCTCCTCGTCCTTGGTGAGCGGGGTCAGCGAGTAGACGCCGGGTAGGTCAATCAGCTTGGCGGCGGCGTTTTTGAGCTGGCCCATCTTCTTTTCGACCGTCACCCCGGTCCAGTTGCCGACGGTGGCGTAGTTGGTGGTGAGGCTGTTGAAGAGGGTGGTTTTCCCGGTATTCGGGTTTCCAATCAGGGCAATTTCCATAGCTATTCCCCCGCCAAGGTGGCAAAGACTTTGTAACGCAGGGCGATCCGCTGGTGGTCATTTTCGATGATCACCGGTCCGTGGAAGGGGTAGCGCTGAATCAGGGTGACCACCTCGCCGTCGTAGAGGCCGAGGTTGTGAAGCCGGGTCAGCGTTGCCCGCTCGATTTGGTTGAAGTGATGGAGGGTGTAGTTTTTTGGTGACAAGATAATCTCCTCCTTGTGATCGAAGTCTGGTTAGTGGTGGGGCCTCCGCTCCGCGAAAATTGCGGGCCGTGACGATGGTGGGCACAACTTTGAGCCCCCTTCTGGGTCTCAAAGCTTGGCCTTTCACTAGGCGGGAAACCCGCCAAGTGAAATCTCACCATCTTGGCCCGCATTTTCGCTCCGCTCCGGCCCGGCAACGCAAGGTTGCGAATGCAACTGCTTGTGAGTGGGCAACAATTACCACAAGTCGTGATCGTAGCCGGGTGAGCAATTCACCACGGAGCGACGCCTTGTTCCTAATAGCGGAGGCAAGAATTGAATCTTCTACCAATTTGTTGCCGAGAAAGCACATCGTTGCCGGGGCCGGAGGGGAGCAGACCCACGGGCTCAATGGGGAAACTCCCTTAGCGGCTCTGCCGCTTAGGGAGGGCCGAGCTTCGAGACCTGGCGAAGCTAGGGCTCAAAGTCGCGCCCCCCATGTTCCAGCCCGCGGAAGCTGCTCCCCGGAGGCCCCCCTTATGGAATCCACAGATGTGGGAAAGGGTCCCAGTCGAATATTCCGTAACGGAATATTTTTGAATCCGTTATCATCATGATACCCCAAAATTGCGCCGGGATTCACAAAAATCTTTAAATTGGGGAAATTACTAAGGTTATCTCCGCTACTTGTGGCTATAATAGACCTATAGCGTTTTCAAAACTCGGCATGCGCGTCGGGCGGAAAATGGAATATTAATAATGATCTGGAGGAATTTGAACATGGCGACACTTGAAGTGAAGGACCTGCACGTTGCGGTCACCGACGATGAAACCAAGAAGCAAAAGGAAATCCTGACCGGGGTCAACCTCGAAATGCACTCCGGCGAGATCCACGCCATCATGGGGCCAAACGGGACCGGGAAGTCCACCCTCTCGCAAACGATCATGGGCCAACCGGGCTACGAGGTCACTCAGGGGGACATCCTGCTCGACGGCACCAGCATCCTCGACATGCCGGTTGACGAGCGGGCCCGCCGCGGCCTCTTTTTGGCCATGCAGTACCCGGCCGAAATCCAAGGGGTCACCAACGCCGAATTTCTCCGTGCCGCCATCAACGCCCGCCGCGCCAAGGACGACCAGATCTCGGTAATGGACTTCATCAAGAAGCTCGACAAGAACCTCAAGCTGCTCGACATGAGCGAATCGATGACCGAGCGCTACCTCAACGAAGGCTTCTCCGGCGGGGAAAAGAAGCGCAACGAAATCCTCCAGCTCTTGATGATCGAACCAACCTTTGCCATCCTCGACGAAATCGACTCCGGGCTCGACATCGACGCCCTCAAGGTGGTTGCCAAGGGGGTCAACTCGATGCGCGGCGACAACTTTGGCTCGCTGATCATCACCCACTACCAACGCCTGCTCAACTACATTGTGCCCGACACCGTCCACGTGATGATGGGCGGCCGGATCGTCAAGACCGGTGGGCCGGACCTGGCCAAGCAGCTGGAAAAGGAAGGCTACGCCGGATTGCGCGACGAGCTTGGCCTCGACATCAAGCTGGTTGACGACGAAAACTAGGGGGCGTTCTCATGGATAAAACAGCAGCAAAGGAGCAACTAACCGCCGCCGCGACCGCCCACGGCGAGCCGGCCGCTTTGGTGGCCCGCCGGCAAGCGGCCTTTGACCACTTCGCCGCCAGCCGGATGCCGAAGATGGCCCGCTTCAACTTCAGCGACTGGGACCTCTTCGCCAAGCAACCGGCCCTGACCTTCACCGAATCGACGGCCACGCCGGACCTTCCCGAAATCAAGGAGGAAGCAATCCGCCTGGTCCAGGTCGGCCAAACTACCGTCGACGTCCACCTGCCAAAGACCTGGGCCGACCAGGGGGTCAAGCTGATGGACCTCTTCGCCGCCCTCGACCAGTTCCCCGACCTGGTGGCTGACCAGCTGATGGCGATCGTCAAGCCGGACGAAAACAAGCTGACCGCCTACCACCTGGCCTACCTCAATTCCGGGGTCTTCCTCTACGTGCCAAAGGGCGTCCAGGTGGATCAACCGGTTGAAGTTGACCTGGTTCAGGACAGCACCGTAGCGGACCGCGAGTTCAACGCCCACCTGCTGATCGTGACCGAACCCGGCAGCAGCGTCAGCGTCCTCCAACACACCACCACCCTGGGGACGGCGGCCAACCGGGCCAGCCTGATGGTCGAAATCGACGCCCGCCGGGGGAGCCACGTCAACTTCTCCTCGCTCGACGAACTCGGCGACCAGACACTGACCTACTTCAAGCGCCGCGCCAACATCGGCCGCGACGCCAAGGTCGAATGGGCGGTCGGCCTGATGAACGGCGGCGACACGGTTGGCGACATGGACTCCGAACTGACCGGCGAGGGCGGCGAGGGCGACTCCAAGCTGATCGCCGTCACCACCGGCGACCAGCACGTCGGCATCAACAACCGGGTTACCCACCACGGTCAGCACACCACCGGGAACATCAACCAGCGCGGGGTCCTGCTCGGCAAGTCCCACCTGGTCTTCAACGGGATCGGCGAGATCATCCACGGCGCCCACGACGCCAACGCCGAGCAGCAAAACCGGGTCCTGATGATGTCGCCGGACTGCCGCGGGGATGCCAACCCGATCCTTCTGATCGACGAAAACGACGTCATCGCCGGCCACGCCGCCAGCGTTGGCCCGGTCAACCCGGTTCAGATGAACTACCTGATGAGTCGGGGGATCCCGCGGCCGGTGGCCGAGCACATGGTCATCCGCGGTTTCCTCAGCTCGGTGATCGCCGCCATCCCGGCCAAGCGGGTTCGCGAAGAATTGATCGCGATTTTGGAAAGGAAGTTGACCGATGGAAACCTTTAGCAAACTGCGGGCCGACTTCCCGATCCTCGACCAGGAGGTCAACGGCGAGCCGCTCGTCTACCTCGACAACGCGGCGACCGCCCAACGGCCGACCCCGGTCCTCAAGCAACTGATGCACTTCTACCAGACCGACAACGCCAACGTCCACCGCGGCGTCCACACCCTGGCCGAGCGGGCCACTGCCGACTACGAGGCCGCCCGGCGGACCGTCCAGGCCTTCATCAACGCCGCCAAGCCCGAGGAGGTCGTCTTCACCAAGGGCTGCACCGACGCCCTCAACCTGGTGGCGGCCACCTACGGGGAGGCCAATATTGAGGCCGGCGACGAGATCGTGATCTCGATTGCCGAGCACCACAGCAACCTGATCCCCTGGCAGCAGCTGGCCAAAAAGAAGGGGGCGACCCTCAAGTACATCGGATTGACCGACGAGGGCGAGCTGGACATGGCCCAGGCCCGGGAACTGATCACCGATAAGACCAAGCTGGTGGCAATCGCCCATGCCACCAACGTCCTCGGCACCGTCAACCCGATCAAGGAGCTGGCCGAATTGGCCCACGCCCACGGGGCGGTGCTGGTGGCCGACGGCGCCCAGGCGGTGCCGCACATGCCGGTGGACGTCCAGGATTTGGACGCCGACTTCTACGCCTTCTCCGGCCACAAGCTGATGGCGCCAACCGGGATCGGCGTCCTCTACGGCAAGGCCGCCCTCTTGGAGGCCATGCCGCCCTACCAGTACGGCGGCGAGATGATCGGGGAGGTCCACCGCCAGGAAAGCACCTGGGCGCCGATTCCCTACAAGTTCGAGGCCGGCACCCAAAACATCGCCGGGGCGGTCGGCCTGGCGGCGGCGATCGACTACCTGAACCAGCTGGGGATGGAGCAGGTGGCCGCCCACGAGCAAAAGCTAGTTGACCGCCTCCTACCGCAGCTGGCCCAGATTCCGGAAGTGACCGTCTACGGCCCCCACGACCCGGCCAAGCACACCGGGGTGGTGGCCTTCAACCTCGGCCACCTTCACCCCCACGACCTGGCGACCGCCCTCGACATGGAGGGGATCGCCGTCCGTGCCGGCCACCACTGCGCCCAACCGCTGATGGAAGAGCTGGGCGTGCCGGCGACCGCCCGGGCCAGTTTCTACATTTACAACTCGCTAGCCGACGTTGACCGGCTGGTGGCGGCGATTAAGAAAGCAAAGGAGTTCTTTAGAATTGGGACTGGAGAAACTAAATAACCTCTACCGGGAAGTGATCTTAGACCACGCCGCCAACCCCCACAACAAGGGGAAGCTGGCGGCGGCCACCCACCAGATCATCCTCAACAACCCGACCTGCGGCGACGTGATCAACCTCCAGATCAACCTGGACGACCAGGAGCGGATCAAGGAGGTGGCCTTCACCGGCGAGGGCTGCACGATCAGCCAGGCCTCGGCCTCGATGATGACCGCCGCGGTCAAGGGCAAGAAGAAGGAGGAGGCGCTGAAGATGGCCAAGACCTTCTCTGACATGGCGATTGGCAAGGATCACCCCCAAGCGGACCTGGACGCCCTCGGCGACGCCCAGGTGCTGACCAGCATCATGGAGTTCCCGGCCCGGATCAAGTGCGCCACCCTCGCCTGGTGGGCCCTGCAACGGGCGCTCTTGCAAGAAAGTGATGAGGATTAACATGGCAAACGCAAACGAAATCTTAAAAAACAAGGACGACTACGAATTCGGCTTCCACGACGACATCACCCCGGTCTTCTCTACCGGCCGGGGGCTGACCGAGGAGATCGTGCGGGCGATCTCGGCCGAAAAGCACGAACCACAGTGGATGCTCGATTACCGGCTCAAGTCCTACGAAATCTACAAGAAGCTGCCAATGCCCAAGTTTGGCCCCGACCTGAGCGAGCTCGACTTGAAAAACATGCTCTACTACCAAAAGATGACCGACAAGAAGTACCGCGACTGGGACGACGTGCCCGAGGACCTGAAGAAGACCTTCGACCGCCTCGGGGTGCCGGAGGCCGAACGGAAGTATTTGGCCGGCTCCTCGGCCCAGTATGAGTCGGAAGTGGTCTACCACAACATGAAGAACGAGTTTGAAAAGCTTGGCATCATCTTCACCGATACCGACACCGCCCTCCGCGAGTACCCGGACCTCTTCAAGAAGTGGTTCGGCAAGCTGGTCAAGCCGGCCGACAACAAGTTCGCGGCCTTGAATGGGGCGGTTTGGTCCGGTGGCTCCTTCATCTACGTGCCGAAGGGGGTCAAGACCAAGACGCCGATCCAGTCCTACTTCCGGCTGAACGCCGAAAACACCGGTCAGTTCGAGCGGACCCTGATCATCGTCGACGAGGGGGCCAGCGTCGACTACGTGGAAGGCTGCACGGCGCCGAACTACTCGTCCGACAGCCTCCACGCCGCCGTGGTGGAAGTCAACGTCTTGAAGGACGCCTACTGCCGCTACACGACGATCCAGAACTGGTCTGACAACGTCTACAGCCTGGAAACCAAGCGGGCCGCCGCCGACAAGAACGCCACCATGGAGTGGGTTGACGGTAACCTCGGCTCCAAGGTGACGATGAAGTACCCGTCGGTCTACCTCAACGGCGAGGGGGCCCGCGGGACGATGCTGTCGATCGCCGTCGCCTCCAACGGGATTCACCAGGACTCGGGGGCGCGGATGATCCACAACGCGCCGAACACCTCGAGCTCGATCGTTTCCAAGTCGATCTCAAAGACCGGTGGGGCAACCGACTACCGGGGGACGGTCCGCTTCACCAAGGACTCCTCCGGCTCCAAGGCCCACGTCGAGTGCGACACGATCATCATGGACGACCAGTCGTCATCCAACACGATCCCCTACAACGAAATCGACAACGACAACGTGGCGATGGAGCACGAGGCCAAGGTTTCCAAGATTTCCGAGGAGCAGCTCTACTACCTGATGAGCCGCGGGATTTCGGAGCAAAAGGCGACCGAGATGATCATCATGGGCTTCGTGGAACCATTCACCAAGCAGCTGCCGATGGAGTACGCGGTTGAGTTGAACCGGCTGATCAGCTTTGAAATGGAAGGCTCGATCGGGTAGAATTGATTAGGTTAATGGGGCCTGCGCGAAAAGTAGCCTAGCGGAGGGCCTGCGCTCCGGAAAATTGCGGGCCGTGACGATGGTGGGCACAACTTTGAGCCCCTCCGGGTCTCAAAGCTTGGCCTTTCACTAGGCGGTAAACCGCCAAGTGAAATTTCACCATCTTGGCCCGCATTTTCCTCCGCTCCGGCCCGGCGTCGCAGTGCGCCGAATACAACTGCTTGTGAAGGGGCAACAACCTCCGCGAGTGGTGGCCGCCCCATCAACGCGGATTGAGTAGACTCCACGGGGTGTGGCTTTACTGCTAGGCGGGATTGGATCGGCTCCGCATTCACTAACGAGAAGCGGGCCGCCACTTACCGGTTGGTACCTGGATTTCCGATCGCTGTTGGCCAAAGTGGAGCAAAAGTAGCTCTTCAGCCGGGAGAATTTCCGGGACACCGGAGCCCTCCTCCATCCAACGGCAGAGAGTGGTAGTGGTACCACCGCCGGAGGGGAGCAGACCCGGGAGCTCAGGGGTGAAATTGTTCTTAGCGATTTATCGCTTAGAACAAGGCCAAGCTTTGAGACCGGAACGGGCTCAAAGTTGTGCCCACCCCGTTCCAGTCTCTCGGAAGCTGCTCCCCGGAGGCTCACCACTAGGTCGCGGTTTCCGGAGTGGAGGCCCTTACCGCGAACGTCAAAAAGAAAGAAGGAATTTGGCATGGATATTGAATACTTCGTCGCCCGCCGCAAGGCCCGCGGCCTCTCTCAGGTGGCCCTGTGCAAGGGAATTTGCACCCAGTCCACCCTGAGCAAGTTTGAAAATAACAACCAAATTCCTTCCCTGCCAATCCTCCGCCAGCTGTGTGAGCGACTCGATTTGACTATCGACGACCTCGACGAGAAGAGTCGCCAGACCTACTGGCTCCGCCACCAGCTCGATCGGGCCGAAGAGGAGCTGATGGTCGAAAACTACCAGCAGGCAATGCAAATCCTAAAGGAACTCGATGCCGACCGGCTGACCAGCGTCGACGCCAAGATGCAGTACTGCTACCTCGAGGGCCTACTGGCCACTTTGGTCAACGACACCGACACGGCGGCCCTCTTCTCCTTCACCCGGATCCTGGACGAACTCGACGAGCGCCACCAGACGGTCTTCGCCCAACTGGCCTACCTCGGCGAGGGGATCCTCTACGCCCGCAAGAACTCGATGGACCGGGCGGCCTTCTTCATGGCCAAGGTCGAGGCCTACCTGGCCAACAGGCAAGACGAGCACGACCCCCACGGCGACAATGTTGATAACGGCCGCCTGCTGACGATGGTCTACTACCTGGCCGAGTACCACGCCCTGACCGGTGACTACGACCTGAGCAACCAGTACCTGGCCCAGGGGCTGGCCCGCTGCGCCAAGGAGCACGTCACCTACTTTTTGCCGCGGCTGAAGCTCTTGGCGGCGCAAAACGGCCTTGAAACGGCGGTCACCCCGCGCCAGGTGATGGACGACCTGCTCGACGCCCGCGCCTTTGCCCGCCTCAACCAGAACAACGCGGTGCTGATTCAAACCACGGCCTTGATCAAGCACTACCAGGACCTGTTGGCCGGCAGCCTCACGGGGGACAGCAATGGCACGAACCAATAAGCACTCGGAACAAGAAGTCAACCAACTCTTCACCCGCCTGGCCGGTAAGTACGACCTGATGAACGACGTCGTCAGCCTCGGCACCCAGCGCCAGTGGCGCAAGACCTTCTTCAACCAACTGCCGGTCTTTGCCGGGGCCGACTGCCTCGACCTCTGCTGCGGGACCGCCGATTTGACGATCAAGCTCGCCCAGCTGGCCGGGCCGCGCGGGCGGACGATCGGCCTCGACTTCAACGCCGCGATGCTGGCGGCCGGGGAAAAGAAGGTCAAGGCTGCCGACTTGAGCAAGGACGTCGAGCTGGTCCAGGGCGACGCGATGGACCTCCCCTTTGGCGACCAGCAATTTGACTTCGTGACGATCGGCTTTGGCCTCCGCAACGTGCCCGACGCCGACCGCACCCTGGCCGAGGCCTTCCGGGTGCTCAAGCCAGGCGGCACCTTCGCCTGCATCGAGATGTCGCAGCCGACCAACCCGCTGGTCCGGGTCGGCTGGCGGGCCTACTTCAACCTCTTCCCGCTGCTGGCCAAGACCTTCGGCGCCCGCTACCAGGACTACGCCTACCTCAAGGAAACCTCGATCCAGTTCGTTTCGGCGGCCAAGCTGAAGCGGATGATGGAGGAGGCCGGGATGGTGGACGTCCGAGTAACCCCGCTCAACCTCGGCGCGGCGGCGATCCACATCGGCCGCAAGCCCCGTTAGTTACGAGCTTTGAACTGAATAAAAATGATGACCCCCGGGAAGCTGATGCGTCCCGGGGGCCTTTACGTTAGGGCGGCAGTCCAGCCACGGAAGGGCTTTCCTGGTATAATAGAAGGAGAGAATAATCTTTGCAAAGGGGGAAGGAATCATGATGAGAACAAGTGCGGCGCCCGACCTAACCACCCGGATCATCGCCGGGGTGGGCTACTTTGCGGTGATCCTCGGCTTCCCGGTCCTCATCCCGCTGGTGATCTGGATCGCGGCCGCCCACCTCAAGCCGGCCAACGACCTGCTGGTCTACCACGCCAAGCGGGCCTTCAAGCTCCAGCTGTGGCCGATCGTGGCCTGGCTGGTCGTTGCCGCGGTGCTATTGATCAGCGATAACAGCCTCAGCTGGCCCTCGTCCTGGTTGCCGTTGGTGGTGATCGGGCTGGCGATCCTGCTGAGCCTCTACTTCTTCCTCTACAACCTGGTCCTCGGCGTCCAGGTCCTGCTGGCCCGGGATAGTGACTAGCCAAAATAAGCGGCGGTGGAGAAAATTGCTTCTTCACCGCCGCTTTGTCGTCCTTTCCTTGAATTACATCAGCGAATCCCAGGCCGCCAGCTCACTTGCCGGCTGGGTCGCCAGTTCCTGCAGGTTGGTCGGCAGGTACTTCTTGTTGATGACCACCTCGTAGGTGTAGGCCTCAAACCAGTCCTCGCTCATCACGAAGACCCCGTTGTCGCCGTTGTCCTTGCCCCAGGAGTTTTCGATCTTCCAGCGGTCCGGCTTGCCGTTCTTGAGGTTGAAGCCGGCCAGGGTCATCGCGTGGGAGACGGTGGCCTGGCGGCTCTGCAGGCGGTCCTTCTTGCTCAGCTGGCTGTCGACGCCGAGCAGGTCGTCAAAGCGGAAGAGCTGGGCGTCCATCAGGCCGCGCTTGCGGTCCATCTGCTGGAGGACGTCGTTGCCGACCCAGACCGTTTCGCCGGCCTTCAGCTGGGCCAAGGTGGCCGCCTCGAACTGGTCGAAGTCAACGTTGACGAAGCGGATCGGCAGGCCACCTTCGATGTTGTCCTGGCTTGGCAGGGAGTAGACCTGGTTGAAGGCGTGGTCAGGGGCGTTGGTCAGCACCACGTAGTCGGCCAGGTTGGTTTCAAAGTAGTCGCGGTAGAACTTCTGCGGGGTCAGGTCCAGCACCTGGTGGACCTGCTTGTCGTCGTCCTTGAATTCGAGGTCGAACTGGGCGGCCGGTTCCCCGAAGGCGGTGGCGATCACCTGGTAGACGTCGGCCATCATTTCCTGGCGGGCCGCGGTCAGCTGGTCGCCGACCATTCCGGCCCGGACTAGCTCGCGGAGCTTGAGGCCGTCCTTGCGGGCCAGGGTGTTGAGGTAGCTGGCGACCGCGGTGGTGTCCTTGGTGTTGGCGGTGTCGGGCATCACGTATTCCGGCACCACGCCGTACTTTTCGATGATTGCCGCGGCGTTGGCCCACTGGCCGCCGTCGGTCAGGGCCATGTCGAAGTAAAAGGAGACCAGCCGGTCATCCAGCGGGCGGTCGGCGGTTTCGATCACCCGGCTGAAGAAGGTGTTGGCCCGCTCGATCCGGTCCCAGAAGAAGAGGTAGGTCTGCGAGAGCTCGAAGTCCTTGACCTTGTACTTGGCGGAGAACTTGTGGCGGAGGGTGTTGAGGGCGGCGAAGGACCAGCAGCGGCCGGAGTGGCGCTGGTTGGTCGGCTTGCCGGTCTCGATCTCGGTCGAGAAGACGCGGTGGAGGCGTTGGCTGGCGGCCGGGTCCTCGCTGGCGGCGAAGAGGCCGCTCTTCTGGGCGGCACGGGCCAGGGCGGCGGCGTTTGGCCGGGCGGCAAAGTGGTCGTGGAAGGCGGCCAGCTGGGCGGTGGTTAATTCAGGTTTGATCATTTCAAATCCCCCAATTCATTGCTAATTACCTCAATCATCCCACGCCGGCCGGCCCTGTCAAGCAATAATCCTTTTGCCGCCTGGGGGAATGCCGTACAATAGAAGGCAGACATTGATTTAGAAAGGACGACGGCAATGACGGACGACGTAACCCTGCCGAAGGAACAGGAAATCGAGCGGGTGGTGCGGCTTTTCAAGGCCTTTGGTGACCGCACCCGCTACCGGATCATCACCGTATTGGCCTGCGGGCCGCGGACGGTCAACGAGCTCGCCAGCCAGGTGGACCTCTCCCAGCCGGCCACTTCCCAGCAGCTGAAGGTGCTTCGCCAGGCCGGGCTGGTGGTTGGCAAACGCGACGGTCGCTACATCTACTATCAGCTTACCGACCAGCACGTTTTGACGATTCTCGAACAGGTGCGGGCCCACACCCAGATTGGGTAACGCGGGATGGCCTCCGGGAAGCAGCTGCCGGGAGACTGGAACGGGGTGGGCACGACTTGAAGCCCCCCGGAATCGCGTTGCTCTCCGGCGGTCTTCAAGCTCGGCCTTCCACTAGGCGATAAATCGCCAAGTGGAATTTCACCCCTGAGCTCCCGGGTCTGAGGTGGTACCCCTTGGACGCGGATCTTCTGTTGGGGGGATGTACCCCGTTCACTTCGCTCTGACTAAGGGAAAATGGGGAGAGCGGAGTGGCCTCCGCTCCGCAGCTTCCGCGGGCTGGAACATGGGGGGCACGACTTTGAGCCTCCTGCAGAGTCTCAAAGCTCGGCCCTCCCTAAGCGGCAAAGCCGCTAAGGGAGTCTCCCCATTGAGCCCGTGGGTCTGCTCCGCTCCGGCCAGGTGTTACCCCTCGGGCGCAGTTCTCCTATTGGGATGCCCCCTCCTTTAATCCGGAAGTGATAGGGGACATGCTCGAATTTCAGATCGGAGAGCTAACCGGAATCGCCTTGCTCTCCGGTTAGGTGGTACCACTGCAAATCATCGTTTCTCTTGGATTAAATTTTTCTTTTATGGACTGGTTTTCTCTACTGGAGTAGAGGACCAGTCCATTTTTATTCTTGCTAAAGCACCCTTAGCCGTGTAGAAATCGGGGATGCTCCCTGGAAAATCTCCCAGCACCAACCGCCCCAATCGTCGGTTCCCTAATCCAAACGTGGAACTTCCCCCGGTCTGCGACCAAGGCGGTCAATTGGTTCAGCTTTTTTCCTCCCGGGCCTTGCCCTTTTTTAGGCGATCTGTTATCCTTATGGCAGACATATTCATATATGCTTATATGTGAATGAAAACGGTACAACAGAAATGGGGAGATTCAAATGATGAATAAGATATCGAACCTTACCGCCGCCCAGCGCCGCCAGGCCAAGCTTGCCCTCCTGGCGGGGCTCCTGCTGGTGCTCGGCGCCTTTCTTCCGCTGCCATCCCTGGTCAGCGATAGCCTCTTGGTGCTTGCCTACCTGGTCGCCGGCTACGACGTTCTCGCCGCCGCCGTCAAGAACATTCGCCAGGGGCAGCTCTTCGACGAGAACTTCCTGATGGCGATCGCCACCATCGGCGCCCTGCTAATCGGCGAGTTCGCCGAGGCCGTGGCGGTGATGCTCTTTTACAAGGTCGGCGACTTCTTCCAGGACCTGGCCGTCGAAAACTCCAAGCAGTCAATTAGCGCCTTGCTGCAACTGCGGCCCGACTACGCCAACCTGGTGCTGGCCCACGGCAAGATCAACCAGGTCAAGCCGGAGGCCGTCGCGGTCGGCGACTTGATCCAGGTCAAGCCGGGCGAGAAGGTCCCGCTCGACGGGGTGGTTGAGGATGGTCAATCCTACCTCGACACCGCCGCCTTGACCGGGGAAAGCAAGCCGGCCTTCGTCACCCCGGGGACGACCGTTCTCAGCGGGACGGTTAACCAGAGCGGGGTCCTCCAACTGCGGGTCACCAAGGCCTACGGCGAGTCGACCGTCGCCAAGATCCTCAAGCTGGTCCAGTCCGCCAGCGAACAGAAGACCAGGGTCGAAAACTTCATCACCCGTTTCAGCCGCGTCTACACCCCGGCGGTGGTTGGCCTGGCCGCCCTGGTGGCCCTGATCCCGCCGCTGGCCTTCCAGGCGGGGTGGACCACCTGGATCTACCGGGCGCTGAGCGTGCTGGTGATCTCCTGCCCGTGCGCCCTGGTGATCTCGGTGCCGTTGGCCTACTTCAGCGGGATCGGCGCCGCCTCCCGTCGCGGGGTCCTCGTCAAGGGCAGCAACTACCTCGATGTTTTGAACCAGGTCGACACGGTCGTCTTCGACAAGACCGGGACCCTGACCCGCGGCCGCTTCTCGGTTAGCGACCTGGCACCGGTGACCGGCAGTGCCGCCGACCTCCTGCACCTGGCGGCGGTGACCGAGCAAAAGTCGCCCCACCCGATTGCCAAGGCGCTGGTTGACGCCGCCAACCTGCCCGCCGAGGAACCGGTGACCCCGGAAGAGATCGTTGGTCAGGGGGTCGCCGCCATTTACCACGGCCAGGAATTGCTGGTCGGCAACGCCAAGCTGATGACCGCCCGCCAGGTGACCGGCTTCGCCCCGGCCCCGGCCGCGGTTGGCACGGTGGTCTACGTGGCCCTGGCCGGCAAGTACCAGGGGCACATCCTGGTGGCCGACACGGTCAAGCCGGACGCCAAGGCGACGATCGCCGGGCTGAAGGCCGCCGGCATCAAGCAGACGGTAATGCTGACCGGCGACAACCAGGTCACTGCCGAGGCGGTGGCGGCCGAGTTGGGGATCGACAAGGTCTACGCCGAGCTCCTACCGGCCGACAAGCTGACGATCGTCAAGCAGCTCCAGGCCAAGGGGAAGGTCGCCTTCGTTGGCGACGGCCTCAACGACACCCCGGTTTTGGCCGGGAGTGACCTCGGGATCGCGATGGGGGCCCTCGGGTCGGATGCCGCCATCGAGGCCGCCGACCTGGTGCTGATGAACGATGAGCCGAGTGCCATCCTGACTGCCCGTCGCCTGGCCGCCAAGACCCGCCAGATTGCCCACCAGAACATCGCCCTCGCCCTGGTCATCAAGCTGGGCTGCCTGGCCCTGGCCGCCATCGGGGTGGTCAACCTCTGGGAAGCGGTCTTCGCCGACGTTGGCGTCACCCTGCTGGCGGTCTTCAACGCCCTCCGGCTGGTTACCAGCGAAAAGCGGGCCAAGAACAACCAACGGCCGAAAGCCGACGCCGCCGCGACGGTCGGCAAGTTGGCCACCGCAAAGTAAAGAAATTGCGAAGCGCTCTGCCGAATCCGGCGGGCGCTTCTTTTCGTTGATGTGTTGATAAGTGAATAATCCTTGTTACAATTGAAGTAACCAAGAAAACGCTTTCTGAAAGGGGCAAGAACGATGGCAGAAATCATTGCAACCTACGAACAATCCATCAACGAGCTGAAGCGGCTGGGGATCGACTACTCGGTCGTTGACCACCCGGCGGCCGAAACGACCGAGGAGGCCGACAAGTACATCGAGGGCTACGAGGGGGCCCGGACCAAGACGATGTTTCTCCACGACAAGAAAAAGAACCACTACATGGTGATCATGGACGACGCCAAGCGGATGGACTTCAAGGAGTTCCAGGAAATCTCCGGCGCCAAGCGGATCTCGATGGCTAAGGACGAGGAGCTCACCAGCGAACTGGGCCTCCGTCCGGGGATCGTCTCGCCCTTTGGCCTGATGAATAACGATAGTCACGACGTCAAGGTCTACGTCGACCAGATGGTGCTCGACGAGCCGATTTGGACCTTCCACCCGAACGAAAACACCCACACCATCTTCCTGAAGAACGAGGACGTCCTCCGCTTCATCACCGCCCAAGGCTTCGAATACCAGGTGATCGACCTCTAAGCACTCCGCTGGCCACCGGCGGCCGGGACGGGTAGAATGGTGGAAAAAAGGGAAAAGGAAAGGTGAAAATGGAAACTAGCACCAATTACGAACGCTGCCAGGCCGAACTGCGGCGGCTTAAGATCAATTACCAGCAGGTCGACCACCCGGCGGTTGAAACCTGCGAGCAGGCTGACCAGTACATCAAGGGCTATGAGGGGGCCCGCACCAAGACGATGCTGCTGACCGACAAGCACCACTACTACCTCTTGCTGATGGGGGAGGAGGCCCGGATGGACTTCAAGGCCTTGCGGGACAAGTTTGGCTCGCGCCGCCTCTCGCTGGCCAAGCCGGCGGAACTGGCCAGCGAACTGGGCCTTCACCCGGGGAGCGTTTCCCCGCTGGGCCTGCTGAACAGTACCGACCCGGACTTGCGCGTCTACCTCGACCGCCAGCTCCTGGCTACGCCAACCTGGATCGTCCACCCCAACGACAACACCCACACGGTCTTTCTCAAGCAGGAAGACTTGCTCCGCTTCATCACGGCCCAGGGGTACGATTACCAAGTGATCGATTTGTAGAGAAAAAATAAATGATAATTAGTCCGCGCGACTAGCGGTGATTTACACCACGAGTTGCGTGGACTTTTTTGTTGGAAAAATTGGGGAATGGCAATCAGACGCAGCGGCTTAGGGGATGGCGCCCGTTGAAGCGGATTGATAAATAGTCATAAATAAGTGATATTGCGAAAAAAAATACGAAGATGATACTATTTAAGCGTGAAGAAAGCGGTTGATCACGTGAAACCGTAATTAGTATTTTTTCGGATGAATGGGAGGATTCGAAATGCGACTTTCAAAGGCAAATCTTGCAGAACGGCAACGGCGCGAAGCAAAGCGGCAGGTGCCTCACTACGCCCTGCGGAAGTTATCGGTGGGGGTGGCCTCAGTCTTGCTGTCGACCACCTTCTACCTGGGGACCGGCGCGACGCACGCCCAAGCGGACGTGACAGCCACCTCGGCAACGACTGATTCGACGACCAGCACCACGTCGGCGACAACCAATCTGTCGGCCGCTAGTGTTACCCTGAGTGCGGCCAGTCCTGCGACAACGAGTAGTGCCAGTGCGGCGGCCAGCCCGGCGGTGGGGGTAGCCACGTCAACGAGTTCGGCCACGAGTGAAACCGCGAGTCAAACTAGTGCGAGTGCAAGTAGCGCTTCGGCAAGCAGCGCCCAGGCAACAACGGCTAGTGCCCAATCGACCAGTGCCAGCGAAAGCAATGTCACTAGCAGCAGTGACCAGGTTACGAGTGCGGCTAGCTCAACGAGTGAAACTAACTCGGCGAGCGGGTCAACAAGTGCGGTCAAGGCAACCAACGCCCTGTTAGCCCTGGCCACCGAAAGCACCAACAGCACCGACCTCTCTAGCCTGACTTATACCAGCAAGGCGGGGGTAACCAAGAACGCGCAGGGCTGGTACGACAACTTCTACGCGGTTAACACCTCGGCCAGCACCTCGACCAACGTTTCCCTTGACGGGATGACCAAGCTTGTTGCCTACGCAAACGGGGCCCCGTCGGTGATTTCATCGCTCGGCTTGGAAAACGTTAACTACGGGGCAGCGTGGTTGGACAGCGCGATTACTGGGTCGGTTCCGAGCTTAACAGACGCAACGATTGACGAAGTGATTTCACGGGTTTCCTCGGACCTGACCACCAAGACCCAGGCGGCCCTGAACGATCAACTGGATAAATTGAAGAAGCTGCAGGAAGAGTACCCGAATAGCCAGTCGGTTTCTGACGCGGTTTCCAAGGTGGAAGACGCAATTAAGAACACCTCGTCTTTGATCAACAGTGGGGATGAGATCAGTGAACTGGCGGACCTCATCAACAACAGCGCGAGTGACGACGCCATCACCAGCCTTGAGGAGACGGCAAAGGCCGAATCAGCCGTCGACAAGACCGCCCTTCAAAGCGCGGTTGACGAGAGCGCAACGACGACGGCGAGTGACAACTACTTGCAAGCCAGCGACGCTTTGAAGTCGGCCTACGATACGGCCCTGACCGCCGCCAAGACGGTTTTGAATAATTCGAGTGCAACCCAGGACGAGGTAACGACGGCGGTAACCAACCTGGCCAACGCCACTTCGGCCCTGGATGGGGACCTGAACGTAGCCAAGAGCGCCGCTAGTTCCGCAATCGACGCCCTGACCAACCTGACCGACGCCCAGAAGTCGGCGGCAAAGTCCGCCGCGACAGCTGCAACGACCGCGTCGGCTGCGACGAGCGCGGCCAGCGACGCCACGACCCTGGATGGGGACATGAGTAGCCTCAAGGCGGCAATCACGGCGGCCGAAAGCGCTAAGAACACGACTAACTACAGCGAGGCAACAAACCAGTCAGCCCTTGATGCCGCATTGACTACTGCGAAGGAAATTGCCGACGGAACGACCGATACGAGCGACAGTAGTACGGTAACGGCGGCCACAACCGCATTGACGACGGCGACGAGTGCACTTGATGGCGACACCGTTTTGGCCAATGCAAAGAGCTCGGCGGCTTCGGCGATCGATGCCCTGACTAACTTAACTGACGCCCAAAAGTCGGCGGCGAAGTCGGCCGCGGCAGCCGCAACTACTTCCTCAGCGGCGACGAGTGCGGCGAGTGCAGCCACGACTCTCGATGGGGACATGAGTAGCCTTAAGGCGGCAATCACGGCGGCCGAGAGTGCCAAGGAGACGACGAACTACAGCGAGGCAACGAACCAAGCAGCCCTTGATGCCGCATTGACTGCGGCGAAGAAAATTGCCGACGGGACGACTGATACGAGCGACAGCAGTACGGTAACGGCGGCCACAACCGCATTGACGACGGCGACGAGTACGCTTGATGGCGATACCGTCTTGGTTAACGCGAAGAGCTCGGCGGCTTCGGCGATCGATGCGCTGACTAACCTGATCGACGCCCAAAAGTCGGCAGCCAAGTCCGCCGCGGCAGCCGCAACTACTTCCTCAGCGGCGACGAGCGCAGCTAGTGCAGCCACGACTCTCGATGGCAACATGAGTAGCCTTAAGGCGGCGATCACGGCGGCCGAGAGTGCTAAGGGTACGACTAGCTACACCGAGGCAACGAATAAATCAACTCTCGATGAGGCGTTGACTACGGCGAAGGCAATTTCGGATGGCACCACTGATACCAGTGACAGCAGTGTCGTTACGGCCGCAACTACCAAGTTGACGAACGCAACGAATGATCTCGATGGTGATACTGTGCTTGCCAACGCGAAGAGCGCAGCAACGTCGGCAATCGATGCCTTGACTAATCTGACCGATGCTCAAAAGTCGGCAGCCAAGTCTAACGTTGAATCTGCAACTACTTCCTCCGCGGCAACGAGTGCAGCTAGTGCAGCCACGACCCTCGATGGGAACATGAGCGACCTCAAGGCGGCAATTACGGCAGCTGAAAGTGCTAAGAATACGACGAACTACAGCGAGGCAACGAACCAGTTAGCCCTTGATGCCGCATTGACTGCGGCTAAGGAAATTGCCGACGGGACGACTGATACGAGCGACAGCAGTACGGTAACGGCTGCGACGACAGCATTGACGAGTGCGACGAGTGCGCTTGATGGTGACACCGTCTTGGCCAACGCCAAGAGCTCGGCGGCCTCGGCAATTGATGCCTTAACTAACTTGACCGACGCCCAAAAGTCCGCAGCTAAGTCTGCTGCTGAAGCTGCTACCACCGCGGATGCAGCAACAAGTGCAGCTAGCGACGCCACGACCCTTGATGGGAACATGGGTATCCTCAAAGCGGCGATTACTACGGCCGAAAACGCCAAGAATACGACTAACTACAGCGAGGCAACGAACCAGGCAGCTCTTGATGCTGCACTGACTGCGGCTACGGAAATTGCCGATGGGACAACCGACACGAGCGACAGCAGTACAGTTACGGCGGCAACGACCGCATTGACAACGGCAACGAGTGCGCTTGATGGTGACACCGTCTTGGCTAACGCGAAGAGCTCGGCGGCTTCGGCAATTGATGCCCTGACCAACTTAACTGACGCCCAGAAGTCCGCAGCCAAGTCGGCTGCGGCGGCCGCGACTACTTCTTCAGCTGCGACGAGTGCGGCCAGTGATGCGACGACCCTCGATGGGAACATGAGCAATCTTAAGGCGGCAATCACGGCAGCCGAAAGTGCTAAGAATACGACGAACTACACTGAGGCGACGAATCAAGCAGCTCTTGACGAAGCATTGACGGCGGCGCAAGCGATTGCCGATGGCACGACCGACACTAGCGACAGTAGTGTAGTTACGGCGGCAACGACCGCATTGACGAGTGCAACGAGTGTGCTTGATGGTGACTCTACTTTGGCCAATGCGAAGAGTTCAGCGGCTTCGGCAATCGATGCCTTGACCAACCTGACCGACGCCCAAAAGTCAGCGGCGAAGTCTGTCGTTGAATCTGCGACTACTGCTACTGCGGCGACGAGTGCGGCCAACGATGCGACGACTCTCGATGGGAACATGAGCGACCTCAAGGCGGCGATCACGGCGGCCGAAAGCGCCAAGAACACGACCAACTACAGCGAGGCAACGAACCAAAAAGCTCTTGATGCTGCACTGACTGCGGCGACGGAAATTGCCGACGGGACGACTGATACAAGCGACAGTAGTGCGGTTACGGCGGCGACGACCGCATTGACGACGGCGACGAGTGCGCTTGATGGCGATACCATCTTGGCCAATGCGAAGAGCGCAGCGTCTTCGGCGATCGATGCGCTAACTAACCTGACCGACGCTCAGAAATCCGCAGCTAAGTCTGCCACGGAAGCCGCAACTACTTCCTCTGCGGCAACGAGTGCGGCCAGTGCTGCGACGACTCTCGATGGGAACATGAGCGACCTCAAGGCGGCGATCACGGCGGCCGAAAGCGCTAAGGACACGACTAACTACAGCGAGGCAACGAACCAGGCAGCCCTTGATGCCGCATTGACTGCGGCGAAGGAAATTACCGACGGGACGACTGATACGAGTGACAGTAGTGTGGTAACGGCGGCAACGACCGCATTAACGACAGCGACGGACGCTCTTGATGGTGACACTGTGTTGGCTAACGCAAAGAGCGCGGCGTCTTCGGTGATTGACGCGTTGACCAACTTGACCGATGCGCAAAAGTCGGCGGCGAAATCTGCTGCCGAAGCCGCAACTACTGCTACTGCGGCGACTAGTGCAGCGAGTGATGCGACGACCCTTGATGGGAGCATGAGCGACCTCAAGGCGGCAATCGCGGCAGCCAAGAGTGCCAAGAACACGACCAACTACAGCGAAGCAACGAACCAATCAACCCTTGATGACGCATTGACCGCGGCGCAAGCAATCGTTGATGGGACGAACGACACTAGTGATAGTAGTGCGGTTGCGGATGCGGTAACCAAGCTGACGAACGCAACGAATGGTCTCGACGGTAACAGCGTTCTGACCAATGCGAAGAGCGCGGCAACATCGGCAATCGATGCGTTGACCAACTTGACTGATGCGCAAAAGTCGGCGGCGAAGTCTGCCGTTGAATCTGCGACTACTGCTTCAGCGGCGACGAGTGTAGCTAGCGATGCGACGACCCTCGATGGAAACATGAGTGACCTCAAGGCGGCAATCGCGGCAGCCGAGAGTGCCAAGAACACGACCAACTACAGCGAAGCAACGAACCAATCAACCCTTGATGACGCATTGACTGCGGCGCAAGCAATCGTTGATGGGACAACCGACACGAGCGACAGTAGTATGGTTTCCGCGGCCACGACTGCGTTAACAAATGCAACGAATTCGCTTGATGGTGACTCTACTTTAGCCAACGCCAAGAGTGCCGCTACTTCGGCAATTGACGCCTTGACCAACCTGACCGACGCCCAAAAGTCCGCGGCGAAGTCTGCTGTGGCCGCCGCAACGACTGCTTCAGCAGCAACGAGTGCGGCCAGTGATGCCACAACCCTTGATGGCAACATGAGCGACCTCAAGGCGGCGATTACGGCGGCCGAGAGTGCTAAGAATACGACCAACTACAGCGAGGCAACGAATAAAGCAACTCTTGATGACGCCTTGACTGCGGCGAAGGAAATTATGGACGGTACCACCGACACTAGCGACAGCAGTACCGTGGCGGATGCCGCCACTAAGCTGACAAAGGCAACGAATGGCCTCGATGGCGATAGCATTCTGGCCAACGCCAAGAGCGCGGCAACGACGGTAATCGATGCCCTGACTAACTTGACCGATGCGCAGAAGTCGGCGGCCAAGTCTGCAGTGGAGTCCGCTACCACTTCAAGTGACGCAACAAGCGCGGCGAGTGCTGCCACGACCCTCGACGGGAACATGGGCGATCTCAAAAAGGCAATTACCGCGGCCGAAAGTGCTAAGGATACGACGAGCTACAGCGCGGCAACGAACAAAGCATCTCTTGATGACGCGTTGAATGCGGCGCAAGCAATCGCTAATGGAACGAATGACACGAGTGACAGTAGTGCAGTTACGGCGGCCACGACCGCATTAACGAATGCGACGAGTGCACTCGATGGTAATACTGTTTTGACCAACGCCAAGAGTTCAGCTACCGCGGCAATCGATGCCTTGACTAACTTAACTGATGCTCAGAAGTCGGCGGCTAAGTCTGCTGTCGAAGCTGCGACTACCGCGGATGCAGTAACGAGTGCTTCCAGTGCTGCAACGACCCTGGATGGCACTATGGGGACCCTCACGTCAGCAATCACCGCGGCCGAAAACGCCAAGTCAACGACCAACTACAACGAAGCGACGAACCAATCGACCCTCGACGATGCCTTAACTGCGGCGAAGGCAATTGCGGACGGTACCACTGATACCAATGACAGCAGTGTCGTTACCGACGCGGCCACCAAGTTGACGGCCGCAACAAATGGTCTCGACGGTGACACTGTGCTGGCCAACGCAAAGAGCGCGGCAACGTCAGCAATCGATGCCTTGACTAACTTAACCGATGCCCAAAAGGCCGCAGCAAAGTCTGCTATTGAATCTGCGACTACCGCGGATGCAGTAACGAGTGCCTCCAGTGCCGCCACGACCCTCGATGGCACCATGGGTACCCTCAAGTCAGCAATCACCGCGGCCGAAAATGCCAAGTCAACGACTGACTACGGTGAAGCGACGAACCAAGCAACTCTTGACGAAGCTTTGACCGCGGCAAAGGCAATTGCGGACGGAACCACTGATACCAACGACAGCAGTGCCGTTACCGACGCGGCTACCAAGCTGACGAACGCAATGAATGGCCTTGACGGCGACACTGTTCTGGCCAACGCCAAGAGCGCGGCAACGACGGCAATCGATGCCTTGACTAACCTGACCGACGCCCAAAAGTCGGCAGCCAAGTCTGCCGTTGAATCCGCGACTACTTCTTCAGCGGCAACGAGTGCCTCTAGCGCTGCTACGACCCTTGATGGTACCATGGGCACCCTCAAGTCAGCGATCACGGCGGCCGAAAACGCCAAGTCAACGACGAACTACAACGAAGCGACGAACCAAGCAACCCTTGATGATGCCCTGACTTCGGCAAAGGCGATTATGAACGGCACCACCGACACCAGTGACAGCAGTGCCGTTACGGCCGCTGCCACCAAGTTGACGAACGCAACGAATGGTCTCGACGGTGACACCGTACTGGCCAATGCCAAGAGTGCCGCTACTTCGTCAATTGATGCCTTGACTAACCTGACCGACGCGCAGAAGTCGGCGGCCAAGTCTGCCGTTGAATCTGTCACCACCGCAAATGCGGCAACGATCGCGGCTAAGAATGCGACGACCCTCGATGGAAACATGAGCATCCTCAAGTCAGCAATCACTACGGCCGAGAACGCCAAGTCGACGACTAACTACAACGAAGCAACAAACCAGTCGACCCTTGACAATGCCTTGACCACGGCAAAGGCGATTGCGGACGGCACCACCGACACGAGTGACAGCATTGCCGTTACGGACGCCGTCACCAAGTTGACGGCCGCAACGAATGGTCTTGACGGTGACACCGTGTTGGCTAACGCCAAAAACACGGCCCTTTCGTCAATCGATGCCCTGACCGACCTGACCGATGCCCAGAAGACGGCGGCTAAGGACGCAGTCAACCAGGCAACCAGCACGACGGCGGTCACCACGGCCAAGGGCCAGGCCTCCAAGCTAAACACCACGATGGGGACCCTGAAGAAGGCAATCACCGCGGCTGAGAATGCCAAGTCAACGACGAACTACAACGAAGCGACGAACCAACCGACTCTCGATGATGCCTTGACCGCGGCAAAGGCGATTGCGGACGGTACTACCGGCACCAGTGACAGCAGTGCCGTTACCGACGCGGCTACTAAGTTGACGGCCGCAACGAACGGTCTCGACGGTGACACCGTGTTGGCCAATGCCAAGGACACGGCCTTGTCGTCAATCGATGGCCTGACCAACCTG
Organism: uncultured Limosilactobacillus sp.; assembly: GCA_944327195.1. Lineage (GTDB taxonomy): Bacteria > Bacillota > Bacilli > Lactobacillales > Lactobacillaceae > Limosilactobacillus. The sequence goes on along the minus strand of CALVGV010000012.1, from coordinate 25,775 downwards.
ACGACCAAGCAAGTTGCGGCGGCTAAGCAGGCGGTTGCCGATGCAACGACGGTCGCCGGGGTGAATCAAGCGGCCAGTGCGGCCACTAACCTGGACGACAAGATGGCGGCCCTGAAGCAGGCGGTTGCGGCGGCCACGGCGATCAAGGACAAGCCGGCCTACGTTGCCGCAACCAGCACGCCAAAGCAGGCCTTCGACAGCGCCCTGACGACGGCGGCCGACCTCCTTTCTGGAAGCGTGGACACGAGTGATGGTGAAACGGTGGCCAAGGCTACCGCAACCCTGATCGCGGCAACGAGCGCCCTCGATGGTGACGCCTCCTTACAGGGGGGCAAGGACAAGGCGATCGCGGCCCTCGCCAAGTTGACCAACCTGACGACGGACCAAAAGGCAGCCGCCACCGACGCAATCAACAGCGCTACCGACTCGGAAACCATCACCACGGCTAGCGACCAAGCCATGGCCCTCAACGATGACATGGGGAGCCTGAAGCAGGCAGTTGCGGCGGCCACCACGGCCAAGGGCACGCCGGCCTACACCGCGGCAACGGCTACGCCGAAGGCAACCTTCGATGATGCCCTCACGGCAGCCGAAGCCATCTTGAACGGGAAGACCAAGACCAATGATGGGTCAGTGGTAAAGGATGACGCTAGTGTCCTGACGGCGGCCCAGGAAAAGCTTGATGGGGACACAGTCCTTCAAGCAGCCAAGGACCAGGCGATTACGGCGGTCAACGCCTTGCCAAACCTCACTGATTCGCAAAAGGAAGTGGCTGTGGCTAACATCACCAAGGCCACGGACGAGAAGGCAATCACTACGGCCGGTGACGTCGCCAAGACTCTCGACACCAGCATGGCCAGCCTGAAGGCCGCGGTCGAAGCGGCAATGAAGGCCCAGAACACCACTGCCTACACCGAGGCCACGGCCAGCCCGAAGGAGAACTTCACCACCGCCTTGGCAGCGGCCAAAGACCTACTGAAGGGGACGAGCAACGACGCCCAGGCGATCAGCAAGGCGGCTGCCAACCTGACGACGGCCACCAGCAACCTCGACGGCGACGCTACCCTCAAGGCCGCCAAAAAGGAAGCCACGGCGGCCCTTGACCAGCTGACGAACCTGACGGCAGGCCAGAAGCAGGCGGCCAAGACGGCGATTGCCGGGGCTGCTACCACGAGCGATGCCAAGGAGGCGGTCACGACGGCCACCACCCTCGACGGTAAGATGGCCGCGCTCCGGTCGGCAGTCACGGCCGCCAAGGAAGTAGCCAAGACCACGGCCTACACCGAGGCAACGCCGGCCAAGAAGGCGGCCTTCGACCAGGCCCTGACGGCAGTCACCAACCTCCTCGCCGATACGCCGGTAGTCACCAACCCGGCCACGGTTGAACAGGAGACCACCGCACTAGGCAAGGCGATGGCGGCCCTTGATGGCGACCAAAACTTAGCATCCGCTAAGGATCAGGCCACGGCGGCGGTCGACGCCTTGCCAAACCTGACGACCAGCCAGAAGGCGGCGGCCAAGGACGCCATTACCAAGGCAACTGATAGCGCAGCCGTAGCCAAGGCCAACAAGGATGCGGCAAGCCTCGACGACGCGATGGCGACCCTGAAGAAGGCCGTTGCCGCCGCCAAGGATGCCCAAACTACCACCGCCTACACCGAAGTCACGGCAGACCCGAAGAAGAACTTCACGACCGCCTTGGCAACGGCCGAAGACCTGCTGAAGGGGACGAGCAACGACGCCCAAGCAATCAGCAAGGCGGCTGGTGAATTGACCGCGGCAACGGCTGCCCTGGACGGCGCCGCCAACCTCAAGTCCACCAAGGATGACGCCTTAGCGGCTCTCGCCAAGCTGACCAACCTGACGACCGCCCAGAAGCAGGCGGCCACGGACGCCATCAACCAAGCCAACGGGACGAGCGAGGTTACCACGGCCGTGACGACGGTGACGACCCTCAACACCACGATGGGCAACCTGAAGGACGCAATCACCGCGGCCGACAAGCTCAAGAAGACGGTTGCCTACCAGGAAGCCAGTGCTGACGCGGTCACGGCCTTCGACCAGGCCCTCGCGACCGCAACCGCGATTGCAACCGGCACGACGGTAACCAACGACAACGATCGCGTAGCCGCCGCGGTTTCCGCCCTGACTAGTGCTGCCGGCAAGCTCGACGGCAGTCAGAACCTGGCAACTGCCAAGAGCAATGCCCTGACTGCCCTGGCCAAGCTGACCGCCCTCAACCCGGCCCAGGCCGCTGCAGCCAAGACCGCGGTTGAAGCGGCCCAGACCACGACGGCCATGACGGCGGCCGTAGACACCGCCACCAAGGTCAACACGGCGATGACCAGCCTCGAGGCGGCCCTGGCGGATGCGGAGACGACCAAGCAGAGCGTGGCCTACGAAAACGCCAGCCAAAGCGCCAAGGACGCCTACGACCAGGCGATCGCGGCGGGTGAAAAGCTCGTGGCAACCACCGGTCCAAACGCGGACGAGGCAACGGTGATGGCGGCCACGACGGCGATTAACGAGGCCAAGGCGGCCCTTGACGGGGAAGCCCAGCTGACGACCGCCAAGGAAACGGCAATCGCTGCCCTGGGTAAGCTGGTCAACCTCAACAACGCCCAGTGGCAAGCCAGCCAGACGGCGATCGAAGCAGCCACCACGGAAAGTGGCATCACCGCGGCCCTGACCACGGCGACGAAGCTGGACGCGGCAATGGCTACCCTCAAGAACGCGGTTGCCCAAGCGGCCACTGTCGAAGCCGGCGCAACCTACCAGGGGGCAAGTGCGGCCGCCCAAGCCGCCTACCAGGCAGCGGTAGCCAACGCCCAGACGGTTACTAGCGCCGACGGGAGCAATGCTGACCAGGCAACGGTCGAAAGTCTCCTGTCAGCTCTGACTGCGGCCCAAGCAGCCTTGGCTACCAACCAGGCCGAGTCAACCGAAGAGGATCAATCGACCACTCCGGAAAAGAAGGACGACGCTGCACCGGCCACCCCGACGAACGATGGGACCAAGAATGGTGCCAGCCAGTCGACCTCGGCGAGTGCGCAGCCAACGACCAGCCTGGCTAGCGCAAGCAGCACCCAACCGGCGGCCACAAAGCAAGCAAGTGGCACTCCGGCAACCACTGCTACTCAGCAGAAGCAGCTGCCGCAAACCGGGGACGACCACTCGGCGGCCACCCTCGGCCTCCTTGGCCTGGCCCTCGGTCTGCTCGGCCTCGGTGGGGCAGCACGCAAGAAGCAAGAAAACTAGGATTTCGCCAACCAAGACCCTTTAACGGGCACGAAGCGGCGGGGAGAAATGGCCTCCCCGCCGCTTTTTGTGCACTCAAAAACCCCGGTGGAAGGACATCCCTCCACCGGGGTTCAATTAATCTCGTTCTTATTCTTCCTTGCCCATGGCGGCGTCGACGGCGGCGATCACCGCCGCCCGGAAGCCGTGGGCCTCGAGGGCGCTGATCCCTTGGATGGTGGTCCCACCCGGCGAGGCCACCTGGTCGCGGAGCAGGGCCGGGGCCAGGCCCGAGTCAAGGGCCAGCTGGCCGCTGCCAGCGATCATGCTGGCGGCCACCTGGTAAGCGCTGGCCCGGTCGAGGCCGTGCTTGACGGCGGCGTCGGCCAGGGCGTCCATCATCACGTCGACGAAGGCCGGCCCGCAGCCGCCCACCGTGCCGACGATGTCCAGCTGGTCTTCCTTGACCTCAACCACCGTCCCGAGGAGCTTGAGGCTGGTCGTCACCGTTTCCTTTTGGGCGTCGCTCAGCCGGGTCCCCATCGTCAGGCCGATCGTGCCGGCCCGGCTGGTCACCGGGATGTTGGGGATGATCGCGCTCACCGGTTGCGGCATTGCCTTCTCGAGGGCGGCGATCTTCACCCCAGCGGCACTAGAAACTACCAGGCTATCGGCTGGCAGGCCGGCCAGTTGCCCGGCCACCGTCACCGTCAGCGGGGCCGGGGTGGTCAGGATCGCCAGCCCTGGCTTGGCGGCCACCAGATCGGCCGGGGTGTTCACCAGTTCAATTCCGTTTTCCTTGGCAAAGGCGGCCACTTTCGGGTTAACCGGGTTGAGCGCCCAGAGGTCCTTTTCGCCGGCGGCCTTGAAGCCCTTCAAGAGGGCCTGGCCCATGTTGCCGGCCCCAACAATCGCAATCCGCATTAGTCTTCCTCCACAATCTTCACGTAGTTGCCGTTGATGTAGTTTTGCTCGCTGGTCTTGTACCAGGTGACCCCGTTGTCGTCGGTCAGGCGGCCGATCAGGGTCAGCTTCTGGCCGTTGGCAACCTTGCCACTCGGCTGGCCGTAGGGGGTGGAGTAGGTTTCCACCATCCGCTCCGGCAGGAAGTCGACCGTCGCCGCCACCCGGTTGAGGGCCAGGTAGGTCAGGTCGCTGACCGGCCGGGTGGGTACGTCGCCCTTGAAGGGGTCGTCCTTGACCATCTTCACCTTGGCGTCGTCGAACTGGAGCCACTGGCCGGCGTTAACCTGGTACCAGAATTGGCGGTCGGTGGTCGCAATCCGCTGGAAGGACTTGACGTAGATCCCGCCCGGCAGCGGCGTACCGAGCGGCATCCCCTCCACCTGGTCGTAAACGGTGACCGGTTGCTTGAGGTAGAGGTAGTGGACGCTGTCGTCGATTTCGCCCCAGCGGGTCTTGCGGTAGTAGAAGCAGACGCTCTTGGCGGTGTCATCGAAGACCCCCTGCAAGGTGCCGGTGGTCTGCATCAAGGTATAGTTAGGAATTTTTATTTTTTTAATTTCATAGCTTTGGCCGAGGTGCCCCCGGAGAAGTTGGGGCAGGCGAAGGTTGTCGTTATTATCAATGTCCCGGTAGTAAATCCAAATCGGATTGCCGGTTTTAAATTCGTCTCTCATGATCAACACCCCATAATGCATTTTGTCACTAGTATACCGCTTTCTTGGCCGCTTGTCGCCGAACTTTCCGCGCGGATCGTTTTTCTTTCGTCCGGCGGCGTGGTACAATGGGGCGATAATTAACCGAAGGGAATGATTAGAATGGAGCGCCGCGCCAAGATTCGTCGCCTGACCCGGCGGAGCCTGCTGTTGGTGTTGATTGTCGTCCAGGACCTAGTGCCCTTTTTGGGGAACCTGCCGATTGGGCCCCTGTCGCTGACGACCTTGCCGGTGACGGTGGCGGTGATCGCCGTCCTCTTCGGCCCGGTGGACGGCACCCTGGCCGGCCTCTTGTGGGGGTTGTTGACCTTCGTCCGCGCCTACGTCTACCCGAGTAGCGCCCTGGCCCCCCTGGTCTTCACCAACCCCGTGATCTCGGTGCTGCCGCGCCTGCTGGTTGGCCTCTTTGCCGGCTGGGTCTTCCTGTTAATGAAGAAAACCAACCGGATTGGCCTGGCGGCGGCCTTGAGCGGCCTGGTGGCCTCCTTGACCAACACCCTGCTGGTGCTCGGCGGAATCTACCTCTTCTTTAATAACAGCGCAAAGGTGGCGGCCACCTACCACGTGGCGACCGGCCACCTGGGCGTCGCCCTGGCGGCGGTGATTGGTACGAACGGGGTGGTGGAGGCGATCTTCACCGCGATTGTGACCCCGCTGCTGGTGGTCCCCCTCTGGAAGGCCCTGGCCCGTTACCGGTAGCCATAAAGAATGAATTGAACCGAATAAGAATGAATGGTGGCGTGACCCTGGAGATGGGGTGGCGCCGCCTTTTAATTTGGACCGGAAACTAGTCCCCATTTCCGGCGACCGCGAGAAGTTGCATTCATAATAGAAGAAAAACCGGCGGAAGGAATAAAAAAAGTGGTGTGATCCTCATGAGGAAAGGGGATCACACCACTTTTGTTTTCCGGGAAGGATTTGTTAACGAGAACTTGCTTACCACTAGGATGGATTTGCTAGGGCGTTGTTGCCAAATGACAATCAGCAGCCGAAGAACCGTACCGCTGCCGGGCCGGAGCGGGGGAGACCCGGGAGCTCAGGGGTGAAATTGTTCTTGGCGATTTATCGCCTAGAACAAGGCCGAGCTTGAAGACCGCCGGAGAGCGAAGCGATTCCGGTGGGCTTCAAGTCGTGCCCACCCCGTTCCAGTCTCCCGGAAGCTCCCCCGCGGAGGCCCTCCGCCATCGGAGACCCTAGCTACTCCGTCCGGAAGCTCTCCTGCCAAAGACCATCGAAGAAGTGCTGGAGGGAAATCTGGCTCTTTTGCGGCTCCTCGTCGCGGAGGCGGGCCATCTCGATGTGGATGTTCTGGTACTCGAAGAGGTTGTTGGCGTATTCGAGTAGGATCTCGTTTTCCGGGTAGTCGATGCACATCGTTGCCAGGTTGGTGATCCCGGCCTTGAGCGCCCGCCGGATCCGCTGGAAGACCACCTTCTTGTCGTGCTCGTTGAGCTGGAGGTCGCGGGCGAAGTTGATGCTGGCGAAGTTGCAGTTCTGGTCGACCATCAGCTTGATAATCCGCCGGATGTCCTCGCTGCCGTTCTCGGCGGCGATCCCCAGGAACATCAGCACCGAGTTGACGTGGTCGATCCGCTTGCGCTGGGCCGACTGCGGCCGCTGGTAGCGGGTCGGGCTGGCCAGGGCCAGTTCGTAGATCGTCGCCAGCCGGTTGGTCATGTTAACGTAGCCGCCCAGCAGCTTCAGGAGGTGCTTGACCTCGGTCTTTTGCAGCGGGTCGGGCAAGACGATGTCGACCTTTTCCTGGTAGGCGGCCTCCTTGATCTCGGTCGTCAGCCGCTTGCCGGTCAGCAAGAAGCGCGGCCGGCTGTTGACGTCCTTGAGCCGCTTGATCAGCTCGATCCCGTCGTAGGGGGTCAGGTCGTAACTCACGACCATGATGTCGACCCGCAGTTCCAGGAGGTCGAGGTAGGCCTGGGAGGCCGAATCACTCTGGCCGACGACGTTGTTGTCAAAACTGTCCTCAATCAGCGCACTGATGAGTTCCCGGTTGGCTGAATTGGGGTCAGCAATGTAGAAATTCATGGGCAATCCTCCGCTTTTTGAGTAATCACGAATCTTCTTGAGTTTTTGCGAAAATCCGACTTTGTGTTCCTAGTGAACATGAATATTCACTGGGCGGCCGAATAATTCGTCAAAACGATGAATATATGCAAATCAAATAGGTAAAACGTATAAACCGCTTTCCCTATAAGGATACTACGAAATTTTTCTGGCGCAATTTCTTGAAGAAAGGGTCAAATTCGCGGCGAAAGTTGAAAGCGGTTCCTACAATAAGAATCGTAAAGAAAAGTTGTTAAGACCTTAGGAGGAAACAGAGCAATGGCTTTTAATTTACGGAATCGCAGTTTCTTGACGCTTGCTGACTTTAACACCCGGGAAATGGAATACATGCTCAACCTGGCCGAAGACCTGAAGAAGGCAAAGTACGCCGGGACTGAACAACCAAAGCTGAAGGGCAAGAACATCGCCCTGATCTTTGAAAAGAGCTCCACCCGGACCCGGTGCGCCTTCGAAGTTGGCGCCAAGGACCAAGGGGCCCACGTTACCTACCTCGGCCCATCCGGCTCCCACATCGGCTACAAGGAATCCGTTAAGGACACTGCCCGCGTGCTTGGTGGCATGTTCGACGGGATCGAATACCGGGGCTTCTCCCAACGCAACGCCGAAATCCTCGCTGAATACTCCGGCGTTCCGGTTTGGAACGGGCTGACCGACGAAGACCACCCGACCCAAGTGCTGGCCGACTTCCTGACTGCCAAGGAAGTGCTGAAGAAGGAATACAAGGACATCAAGTTCGCCTTCGTCGGTGACGGTCAAGACAACGTCTCCAACGCCCTGATGCTCGGGGCCGCCGTAATGGGGATGGAATACCACGTGGTAACGCCAAAGGAACTCAACCCAGAACCGGAAGTCCTCAACAAGGCCAACGAAATCGCCAAGAAGACCGGTGCCAAGATCGTCGTTTCCAACGACATCAAGGAAGGCGTTAAGGGCATGGACGTAATCTACGCCGACGTTTGGGTATCGATGGGTGAACCGGACGAAGTATGGGAAGAACGGATCAAGCTCCTCAAGCCATACCAAGTTACCAAGGAAGTCATGGAAGCAACCGAAAACCCGCACGCCATCTTCGAACACTGCCTGCCGGCCTTCCACGACCAAGAAACTGGCGTTGGCAAGAAGATCTACGAAAAGTACGGCCTGAAGGAAATGGAAGTTACCGACGAAGTCTTCGAAAGTGAACAATCCGTTGTCTTCCGTGAAGCCGAAAACCGGATGCACACGATCAAGGCGGTAATGGTTGCCACCCTGGGTGAATAGTGATTAGTTAGGAGGACTCGCGCAATGGCGAAGGTAGTTGTCGCATTAGGGGGGAACGCCCTCGGCAAATCCCCGGAAGAACAATTAAAACTGGTGAAGAACACCGCGGCATCGCTGGTCGGGCTGATTGAAGCCGGCCACCAAGTGGTGATCAGCCACGGGAACGGCCCGCAGGTTGGCCAAATCAACCTCGGGATGAACTTTGCCGCCGATAACGGCAAAACCGCCTCCTTCTCGTTCCCAGAATGCGGGGCAATGAGCCAAGGCTACATCGGCTACCACCTGCAACAGAGTCTTCAAAACGAGCTGCACAAGCGTTGGCTGAAGAAGAACGTCGTTACCACGGTGACCCAGATCGCCGTCGACCCAGCCGACCCGGCATTCAAGAACCCAACCAAGCCAGTTGGGGACTTCTACTCCAAGGAACAGGCCGAAAAGATCGCCGAAGAGAAGGGCTACACCTTCGTTGAAGACGCCGGTCGCGGCTACCGCCAAGTGGTGCCGTCACCGTTGCCGCAACAAATCATGGAACTCGGCTCGATCGAGGCCCTGATTAACCACGGCGACCTCGTGATCGCCGGCGGTGGCGGTGGCGTCCCGGTCATCAAGACCGCCGACGGCCTCCAGGGGGTTCCGGCGGTGATCGACAAGGACCGCTCCAGCGCCCTCTTGGCCGACAAGCTCGGCGCCGACAAGTTGATCATCTTAACGGCGGTTGACTACGTCTACGTCAACTTCAACAAGCCGGACCAAAAGAAGCTGGAACGGCTCAGCGTTGATGACGCCAAGGAGTACATGGCAGCAGGCCAATTTGCGGCCGGAAGCATGTTGCCAAAGATCGAAGCTTGCCTCTCCTTCGTCGAAGGGCACCCAGAGCGCGAAGCAATCATCACTTCCCTGTCCGGGTTGGATGATGCGCTCGCTGGCAAGCTCGGCACGGTGATCCACGGCTAAGCACCACCCAATGTGATTCTCTAACAAATGAACTCAGTTGCACGAATATAGATAGGAGTGTAAGAAAATGACTAGTCCGATCCACGTTACTTCTGAAATCGGCAAGCTGAAGACGGTCATGCTCCACCGCCCAGGCCGGGAAATTGAAAACATTACCCCGGACTCGATGGAACGCCTGCTCTTCGACGACATTCCGTACTTACCGATTGCCCAAGAAGAGCACGATTACTTTGCCCAAACCCTGCGGGACCAGGGGATCGAAGTACTTTACTTTGAAAAGCTGGCCGCCGAAGCGGTTGCCGACAAGGACGTCCGCCACGAATTCATCGAGCGGATGGTTGCTGAATCCGGCTACCTGGCGGGCTCGACCCACGACGCCCTAGTTGAATACCTGGAAGCCATGGAACCACAAGCCATGATCGACAAGGTAATCGAAGGGGTTCGCGGCGAAGACATCGACATCAAGCAACCAGACCTGCAATCTGTTTCGGAAAATACCGACTGGCCGTTCCTGATGGACCCGATGCCAAACGCCTACTTCACCCGCGACCCACAAGCCTCAATCGGCGAGGGGATCTCAATCAACCGGATGACCTTCGCGGCCCGGCAACGGGAATCCCTGATCACTGAATACATCATCAAGCACAACCCACGCTTCGCCGGCAAGGTGGAAGTATGGCGCGACCGCAACCACGACACCCACATCGAAGGTGGGGACGAGCTGGTGCTCTCCGACCACGTCTTCGCCATTGGGATTTCCCAACGGACGACGGCCGACGCGATCGAAGACATCGCCCGCAACCTCTTCAAGGACTCCAACTACGACACGGTGATCGCGATCTCGATTCCGCACAACCACGCGATGATGCACCTCGACACGGTCTTCACCATGATCAACCGCGACCAATTTACCGTTCACCCGGCCATCCTGGACGACGAAGGGCAAGTTGACACCTGGGTTCTCCACCCGGGTAAGGACGGTGAGGTAACGATGGAACACCACACCGACCTCAAGGCGGTTCTCAAGAAGGCCCTTAACAAGGACCAAATCGACCTGATCCCAACCGGGAACGGCGATCCGATCGTGGCCCCACGGGAACAATGGAACGACGGCTCCAACACCTTGGCCATCGCCCCAGGCGAAGTGGTTACCTACAACCGGAACTACGTCTCCAACGCCCTGCTGCGGGAACACGGAATCCTCGTTCACGAGGTTCGCTCGAGCGAATTGTCCCGGGGCCGTGGTGGTCCGCGGTGCATGTCCTGCCCGATTGTTCGTGAAGACGTTGACTAAGCACACTCATCTTGGCGGGGGTGATCCAATGGTTAAGCAAACTAACCAGGGGGTTACCCCCGCCTTTTTCGGGCGAAAATAGACAAATTAAGCATAATCGCCTTTTTGGTAGGAAAAATTATGCTATAACTGATTGGAAGCTTTTTCCCCGCCGCTTTCGGTGGGGGGCTTCCGGATTGCAATTATTCATTTCATAGAATCGAGGAGTGAACAATGGAAAACAAAAAAGGAATCGGCCGCGCCGAGCTGATCGCCCTGATCGTTAGTTCCTGTATTGGGACCGGGATCTTCGGGATCACGACCAACGTTTCGCAGGCGGCCGCGCCGGGGCCGGCGCTCTTGGCTTGGCTCTTTGTCGGCTTTGGGATTTTGATGCTGGTGCTGTCGCTGAACAACCTGTCCAACAAGCGGCCAGACCTCGAATCGGGAATCTTCTCCTACGCCGGGGCCGGCTTTGGCCCGCTCGGCGAATTCATCTCCGGTTGGTCCTACTGGCTGTCGGCCTGGCTGGGGAACATCGCCTTTGCCACCATGCTGATGAGTTCCTTGGGAACCTTCTTCCCGGTCTTCAAGGGGGGCCAAAACCTGGCCTCGATCATCGTCGCCATCGTCTTCTGCTGGTTGCTGACGATCCTGGTTAACAACGGGGTCGAAAGTGCCTCCTTCATCAACTCGATCGGGACGATCTTCAAGATCATCCCGCTGGTCCTCTTCATCATCCTGATCGCCATCTCCTTCAAGGGTGGCCTCTTCACCACCGACTTCTGGGGGCACGTGGCCAATAACTTCTCCAAGGGGACCACGACCGGTTCGGTTTGGGAGCAAATGAAGGGTACCCTGATGACCCTGATCTGGGTCTTCATCGGGGTCGAAGGGGCCTCGGTCATGGCGCACCGGGCCAAGACCCGTTCCCAAGCGGAACAAGCCTCGATCATCGGGTTCCTCCTGCTGGTCCTGATCTACGTGCTGATCTCGATCCTGCCGTACGGGACGCTGACCCGGGCCCAACTGGCCGCCGGTGGGCAACCGGCCCTCGGGAGCGTGCTTGAGGCCGTGGTTGGTCACTGGGGTTCGGTATTGATCAACGTCGGGCTGATCATCTCGACGATCATCTCCTGGCTGTCCTGGACGATGCTGCCGGCCGAAACCACCATGCTGGTGGCCGAAGACAAGGCGATGCCAAAGGCCTGGGGGAAGGTCAACGGCAAGGGGGCACCGACCACCTCGCTGATGATCACCGGGGTTTTGCAAACCCTCTTCCTCTTCTCCCTGCTCTTCACTGAACAGGCCTACACCTTCGCCTACTCGCTCTGTGCGGCGGCCATCCTCTTCTCCTACCTGCTGGTTGGCCTCTACCAGATGAAGTACAGTGCCGAGCAACAGGAATGGGGTCAATTCACGATCGGCCTCTTGGCGGCGGCCTTCCAGTTCGCCTGCATGATCCTCGCCGGCTGGCAACAAGTCCTGCTGGTTTCGATCAGCTTCATTCCGGGCTTCCTGATTTACTGGCAATGCTGCAAGGAACAAGACCACAAGATGACCGCGGCTGAAAAGACGGTCATCGTCCTGGTCCTGGCCCTCTCGGTTCTGGCCATCATCCTGGTTGCCAACGGGACGATCGCCATTAGCTAACTAAATTTAACCCTGAGCTGGGCAAGCGCCCGGCTCTTTTTTTACGCCCAAATTTTGGCCCGGCTTGCCGTATAATGAAAGGGACAAAGGAAGTGAACTCAATGGCCAATCCCTACCAAGCCAATTTGCCAGATTTCCACCAGCTCGACGCGATCGAGGACCAGTTCGGCGCGGCCTTCATCCGCCTCTACCAACGCCGCCCCTTTGAGCAGATTTCGGTGTCCGCCCTCTGCAAGGAGGCCGGCCTGGCGCGCTCAACCTTCTACCACCACTTTTCCAACACCTGGGAGCTGCGCGACCTGCTGGAGGATAACTTCGTTGCCGGCATCCTCAAGGCAACGGTCGACCTCTCCCGCGCCGACGCCAAGAACCCCAACTACCGCCGCTACCTCACGCGGGTAACCAGCTTCATCAAGGACAACCGCCGCCTCTTCAAGGCCTTCCTGGTTGACCAGCCGACCGCCTCCTTTCTGGCCAAGTACCGTGCCAGCATCAAGTACCACTACTACGAGACCGGCTGCCACGACGATCTGGCGCTGGAGGTGGTGGCCAACTACGTGATCACCCTCTTTCGCTACGGCCTCGAGCACGACATCGCAATCGACGTGGTGATTACCGGCAAGTACGACCGCTTGCTCAAACACATGCTCGACTACCTCTAGGAAGACACTTGCCCCCCAGATTGTCGCTCGCCGCGCCGGCGATTCTGCTATCCTGAAGCAAAGGAAGGTGGAACCAATGGAGAAGAAAGTGGCAATCGTTACCGGCGGTAGCAAGGGGATTGGCGCCGCCATCGTTAAGCAGCTGGTGACCGACGGTTTTGCCGTGGCAATTGGCGAACGCGACCTGGCCAGCGCCAACCAGTACGCCCAGCAGTTCCCAGCCGGCACCGTCAAGGCCTACGCGGCCGACGTCAGCGACCGGGCGGCCGTCTTTGCCCTGGTCAAGCAGACGGTGGCCGACTTCGGCCGCCTTGACGTGATGGTCAACAACGCCGGGATCTCAATGGAAAAGAGCCTGCTGGAGATGAGCGAGGAGGAAATGGACCGCCTCTACGCCGTCAACGAGAAGGGGGTTCTCTGGGGGATCCAGGCGGCCGCCCAGCAGTTTATCGCCCAGCAGACGCCGGGTAAGATCATCAACGCTAGCTCGATCGGCGGCTACAAGGTCCAACCGGGCCACGCCGGCTACTCGGCAACCAAGTTCGCCGTCCGCTCGCTGACCCAAGCGGCGGCCAGGGAGTTCGGCCGCTACGGGATCACGACCAACTGCTACTGTCCGGGCTTCACGATGACGCCGATGATGGAACAGATCGTGGCCAACTACTGCAAGCAGCTGAAGATCACCAAGGAGGAGCTCTTCAAGCAACGGGGCGGCGAGGTGGCCCTCGGTCGCCCGGCCCAGCCGGAGGACATCGCAAACGTCGTCTCCTTCCTCGCCAGCGAAAAGGCCAACTACGTCAATGGTCAGGCAATCGTGATCGACGGCGGAATGGTATACAAATAGCAGCCAAGCAAAAAGGGGCTCGCGCAAATCGCGCGGGCCCCTTTTGCAAGGAGTAGATATTTTTAAATAGTAGGGGATGCTAGTGTAAGTGGCTATTTGCAACTAGCATCTAGTCATCTACATCGGATACAGCAGCCTCTAATTCTCTCTATAAGGAGAAGATTTGCTGCAAAGTTGACTGGCCGGAGGGGAGCAGACCTGGGAGCTTGCGGTTCGCTGTTCGCTAATCGCTTGTCGCAAGCTCCTCGTTCTTGGACAGCTATCGCATGGAATGTTTCTAAGTCGGAGTCCTTCCTCCGGTCGGCCTCCAACTAAGTAACATTCGCAAGGGGTGCCGTTCTAGTTTCCCAGCAGCTGCTCCCCGGAGGCCTTTTATCATCGGAGCGGAGCGAAAACGCGGGCCAAGATGGTGAAATTTCACTTGGCGATTTATCGCCTAGTGAAAGGCCGAGCTTTGAGACCCAAAGGGGCTCAAAGTCGTGCCCACCATCGTCACGGCCCAGCGCTTTTCGCGGAGCGGAGCTGCCTAGTCAGTAGTTGCCGGCGTCGTCACCGCCGCATCCACCACGATCTTGCCATCGGCATCGAGCTTGGCCGCCAGCTGGTGGCTGTCGTTGTGCTCGAGCACGAAGTCGGCAACCTGGTCCTCGATTTGTTCCTGGATGACCCGCCGCAGCGGCCGGGCGCCCATCTTCGGGTTGTAGCCCAGTTCAACCAGCTTTTCTTCCACGTCCTGCGGAACGCTGATCTTGAGGTCGCGGTCGGCCAGCATCTGGTTAACGTCGTTGATCATCAGGCCGACGATCTTCATCAGGTTCTCCTTGGTCAGGGCGTTGAATTCCACGATGTCGTCGAAGCGGTTCAAGAATTCCGGCTTGAAGTAGTCGGTCAGCTTGTCCATTACCGAGTTGGTGTTGTTGGCCGCCTCGGCGCCGAAGCCGACGCTGACCACCGCGTCGCCGGAGCCGGCGTTGGAGGTCATGATGATGATCGTGTCCTTGAAGGAAACCGTCCGCCCCTGCGAGTCGGTCAGGCGACCGTCGTCGAGGATTTGTAGGAACATGTGCATCACGTCCGGGTGGGCCTTTTCCACTTCGTCCAGCAAAATCAGGCTGTACGGGTGACGGCGAACCTGTTCGGTCAGCTGGCCGGCCTCTTCGTAGCCAACGTAGCCCGGGGCGGCCCCGATCAGCTTGGAAGTCGAGGTCTTGTCCATGTACTCGGACATGTCGAAGCGGATCATCGCGTCCTTGGAGCCGAAGAGCTGCTTAGCCAGCTGCTTGGCGGTTTCGGTCTTGCCGACCCCGGTTGGGCCAACGAAGAGGAAGGAGCCGATCGGCCGGCCGGACTTGTTCAGCCCGATCCGGTTCCGCCGGATGGCGCGGGCAATCTTGTCGACCGCCTCGTCCTGGCCGATGACGTGCTTTTCCAGTTCCTTGTCGAGGTCCTTGAGCTGGTTTTGTTCCTGCTTTTGCAGGTCGCCAACCGGGATGTTGGTCTTTTCCTCGACGATCTTTTCCATGTCGGCCACGTCGACCACCGCCTCGTCGGTCACCTTGTTTTCCTCAGCTTCCTTCTTGGCCTTGGTCAGCTTTTCCACCTGGTCACGGTAGAAGGCGGCCTTTTCGTAGTCCTGGCTTTCAACCGCCTGTTGCTTGTGGGCCTCGGCGGTGTGGATCTGGTTTTCGATCGCGTTCGGGTCGACGTTCTTCAGGGTCAGGTTCTTGCGCGAGCCGGCCTCGTCGAGTAGGTCGATCGCCTTGTCCGGCAGGAAGCGGTCCTGGATGTAGCGGTCGGACAGCTTGGCCGCGGCCACGATCGCGTCGTCGGTGTACTTAACGTGGTGGTAGTCCTGGTAGCGGGCCTTGATCCCGTTGAGGATTTCGATCGTTTCCTCAACGCTTGGTTCGGCCACTTCCACCGGTTGGAACCGGCGGGCGAGGGCGCCGTCCTTTTCGATCTTGCGGTACTCGTTGAGGGTGGTGGCCCCGATCAGCTGGAACTCGCCGCGGGCCAGGGCCGGCTTGAGGACGTTGCCGGCGTCCATCCCGCCCTCGGCGTTGCCGGCGCCCATGATTTCGTGGATTTCGTCGATGAAGAGGATGATGTTGTGGTTCTTGGAAACCTCATCGATCAGCTGTTGCATCCGCTTTTCGAACTGGCCGCGGATCCCGGTCCCCTGAACCAGGGAAACGACGTCGAGCCGGTAGATTTCCTTGTTGGCCAGCTTTTCCGGCACCTCACCGGAAACGATTGCCGTCGCCAGCCCCTCGACAACCGAGGTTTTGCCGACCCCGGCTTCCCCGATCAGGACCGGGTTGTTCTTGGTCCGCCGGTTGAGGATTTCGATTACCCGGTGGATTTCCTTGTCGCGGCCAATCACCGGGTCGATCTTGCCTTGGCGGGCCAGCTCGGTCATGTTAATCCCGAATTGGCCGAGCACCCCGCGGCCGCGGCGGTTGCCGCCGCCCTGGCGCTGGTTTTGGGCCTGGCCCTCGTTGTTGGCGGCCTGGCTTTGCATGTTGTTCATTGCGTTCATGAAGTCGTCGAGGTTGGCGAATCCAAAGGTGTTGTTCATATCATTTCCCCCGTTTAGCATTTGCATTTGTTGGTTTTGCAATTTTTGGTAGCAGATTTGGCAGAGGTCAATTTGCATCTTCTGCCCGTTAACCATCATTTGCAGATGGATGCTGGCTGGATTTTCGTGACAGATTTGGCATTCCACTGGTTGATTCCCCCTTGCTGGGTCAAAACAGTTTGACCTTTCTTGACTAATTTGCAATTCATTATACTTCCTTTCAAAAAGAAAGCAAGTCATTTGGTCACCGCCAGGCGGGCGAGGACGGGGAAAGGCCCGTCCCGCATGGGTTGACCTAACAATTAAATTTTAGCACTCTTTGCTAAGGAATGCTAAAATGGGAGGCGGATTATGCAAAAGGAGGGGATGCAGATGGCCAAGGACTACCAGGCGGCCTTAGAGGACCTGCGCACCGGCAAGGTGGAAGAATTAGTGATCACCCCGGACGAATTCATGGCCTTTCAGCCGGTCTTCTATAATTACGAGTACAAGAACCAGCTCGTCGGCGCGGCC
This sequence comes from uncultured Limosilactobacillus sp., assembly GCA_944327195.1. Taxonomy (GTDB): domain Bacteria; phylum Bacillota; class Bacilli; order Lactobacillales; family Lactobacillaceae; genus Limosilactobacillus. Next base: position 9,040 of record CALVGV010000012.1, on the reverse strand, counting down.
CACCGCGGCGGCGAGATCCACTACCGGATGAAGGAGAGCGGCGACCGGGGCAGTCAGGACTAAATTGCACGAAGGACCCGCCGGGGAACAAGGTGATAAACCTGCCTCCCGGCTTTTTTACGCCAATTTTAGAAACCGCTTTCACGGGGGCGAAATCAGTTAGAATGGGGGAAAGGGGGGAGAAATCATGCTATCGGTTACTAATGTCAACATCTACTACAGGCGCAAGCGGGTGATTCACGACCTGAACTTCACCATCCAGCCCGGGGAGATCGTCGGTCTGATCGGTCCCAACGGCGCCGGCAAGACCACGATCATGAAGACCCTGCTCGGCCTCACCAGGGCCAGCGGGGAGGTGAAGTTGGCCGGGGAGGAAGTGACGCCCAGCCACCACGCCGCCCTGCAGCGGGTCGGCGCCCTGATTGAGGCCCCGGCGATCTATCCCTTCCTGACCGGCAAGGAGAACTTGAAACTCTACGCCCAGGATCCGGCCGCCTGCGACTCCCTGGTCCAGCGGCTGGGGATGACCGCTTACATCAACCGCCCGGCCAAGGACTACTCGGTGGGGATGAAGCAGAAGCTGGGGATCGCCCTGGCCCTGCTCGACCAGCCGCAGTTGGTGATCCTAGACGAGCCGATGAACGGGCTCGATATCGAGGCCACCATCCTGGTCCGCAAGCTGATTCACGACTACGCACGCCAGGGGACCGCCTTCTTGATCTCCAGTCACGTCTTAAGCGAGCTGCAAAAGATCATGACCAAGGTGCTGATCTTAAACTACGGCACCCTGATCGTCAACGCCCCGGTGGCCAGCTTCAGCCCAACCACCAGCGCCCGCAGCCGGCTGGCGGTAACGGCGCCAAAGCTGGCCCGCCAGCTCATGGAAGAGGCCGGCCTCCTGCTGGGCGCCGACTCCGGGGACCTGGTGGTGGCCACGGCCAAGCTGAAGCCGGTGGAGGAGCTCTTGCTTGCCCACCAGGTCACCATTACCGCCCTAACTCCGGCGGAGCCGAGCTTTGAGCAGCGGATCGTTTCGATTTTGACCGAGAAGCGGGGTGAGCGCGATGAAAACCAGTCTTGACCACGAGTTTTACAAGCTCCTTCGCCAGCCGACCACCCGCTGGGCGCCGCTGGTCCTGCTCGCCCTGCAACTCTACACGGCCCTGCCGGTGGCCAACCTGATCACCGGCGAGCTGCGCCACCACACCCTGGCCCTCCTCCTGGCCAAGAGCCCGCGGCGGTCGGCAATCTTCCTGGCCAAGGCAATCGCCGGCTACCTGCTGGGGGCGGCCCTGGTGGCCCTCGGCCTCCTGCTCGCCTTCCTGCTCGGCGCCCTGCTGGCCCCCGGCGGCTGGGGGCGGGCCTTTCACCAGCACGCCCTTTGGCAGGCCCTCCTCCTAAACGGGGGCGGGGCGCTGGCCTACCTCTTCTTTGCCCTCAGCCTGGTCCTCCTGCTGGCGGTCTGGCTGAAGAATGCGGCCACCGTCATCATCACCGGCCTGACGATCGCCTTCTTCGGCGCCCCGCTCTCGAACCTCTTGCAAGCGGCCCTGCCGGGGTTGCGGCCGCTCTTGGTCTGGAACCTGCTGAACATGATCAACGTCATCAGCCAGTTGGGCAACGACCAGCTTCAGGTAATCAGCGGCCTCACCAATTTCCAGCTGCTGGCCGGCACCCTGGCCTACGGGGCCCTCTTCCTTTTGCTGGGGGGCTGGCTCTTTGCCCGCTGGCAACAATAGGGGGTGGCAAGAATGAAAGAACAACTATCGCGGGAAGGCTACAAGTTTTACCACCAGCGCCTGCCCTGGCTGATGCTCCCGGTCCTCTTTGTATTAATGATCGCCCTGGGGATCGCGATGGGGCGCTCCTACAGCCGGTTGTTGGTGATGACCTGCTACGACTCGAGCGCGATCATCATGCTCCTCTTGGTGATCGTCGGCTCGACCAGTTACTCGACCGAGTTTCAGAACCGCACCATCCTCGCCACCCTCTACCACGCCCCCGGCCGGGCGGTGGTCTTCTGGGCCAAGTTTTTGGTGCTCCTTAGCTACAACTGCCTTCTCCACCTCGCCGCCCTGGTCTTCACCGTCCTCTTGAACCTGGTGCCAATCGTCAACGCCCGGGTGGCCTGGCTGCAGGTCTACCAGTACGGCCAGCCGCTGGTGGTCAACATGCTGGCCACCACCGGGGTCGACCTGGTCACCTCGGGATTAATCTTGAGCCTCCTTTGCCTGATGTCGTGTTTGATCAACTCCAATTCGGTGGTGATCGCCGTCAACGCGATCCTGGTCTTCATGGGGAGCGGCTTTTCGGCCAACCTCCTAAACGCCGGCCTGACGACGGTGGTTCGCTGGAACCCCTTCAACATGCTCAACCTCACCAACCAGTACTACAACTATGCCACCTACCACTTGACCACCCACCTCACCAACGGTCAGCTGCTCGGCGGCACCCTGGCCTACCTGCTGCTCTTCTTGTTCCTCGGCAACTGGGCCTTTGCCAAGAAGCACTTTTAACCACCCGGCGCCCCGCGATCCGGCCGTTCTCGCCCGAATCCCGGGGTTTTGCCTTGTATTTAACGCTTACAATTGCTACAATTAATCCCAAAGGTGACTGTTGGCGACAACGCCAATCCGCCCAATCTTATTCTGCTAAGGAGAATGATTACAATGGAAAAACGCGATTTTAACATTACTGCTGAAACTGGGATCCACGCACGGCCGGCAACCATTTTGGTTCAAACTGCTTCGAAGTTCTCATCCGACATTACGCTGACCTACAACGGCAAGAGTGTTAACCTCAAGTCCATCATGGGGGTAATGTCCCTCGGGGTTGGCCAAAACGCTGACGTCACGATCTCTGCTGACGGGGACGACGAAAAGGACGCCATCGCTGCCATCGCCGAAACGATGCAAAAGGAAGGCTTGGCCGGCTAAGATGACACAATTACTCAGCGGGATCGCGGCGAGCGGCGGCATTGCCATCGCCCCCGTTCACCTGTTGGGGGAAAATTCGCCCGGCGAAAGGCGACAAAGTACGAATGACGTGAATCATGAGGTCGCTAGGCTTCATGATTCTTTTCGTATAACGGCCCAAAAGCTGGCCCAGATCGCTCAGCAGGCGGCCACCAACTTCGGCCCGGCCGCTCACGGGGCACTCAAGGACCAGCTCCGCCTGGTCAACGACTGGGCACTGCAGGCCGAGATCAGCCGCCGGGTGGTCCGCGACAAGGTATCGGCCGCCAAGGCGATTGAGGCGGAGCTCGCCCAGCGGCTGGCCAACCTGCCGGCCCCGGCCCGCCAGGCCCGCGCCCAGGCGATCGCCCTCCACGACGTTGCCCGCCAGTTCAAGGAAAACCTCAGCCCCACCGGCGCGGCCAAGCTGGACCACCGGGCGATCGTGATCGTCGAGGAGGCCACCCCCAGCCTGGTGGCCGGCCTCGACCCGCGCCTGGTGGCCGGGCTGGTGACCGACCGCGGTGGGGTGACCGCCCACTCGGCCCTGTTGACGGCCGAGCTGGGGATCCCGGCGGTCGTCGGCACCAAGCAGGCGACCACCCTGGCCCGCGAGGACATGGTGGCGATCATCGACGGCCACCACGGCAAGGTGATCCTCCAGCCGACCCCGCAGCAAATCGATCACTACCAGCAACTGCTCGCCCAGGAGGCCCGCCAGCGCCAGGAGCTGGGGGACCTGCGCACCCAGGCCACGGTGACCGCCGACGGCAACCACTTCCACGTGGCGGCCAACGTTACCCTCCCCCGCGAGCTGACCCAGTTGGCCCAGAGCGGGGCCGAGGGGATCGGCCTCTACCGCAGCGAGTACCTCTTCGTCGACGCCAGCCACCCGGTCACCGAGGCCGAGCAGGAGGCCGCTTACAAGCAGGCCCTGCTGGCCCAGCCCAACTCCCGGGTGGTGATCCGCGTCCAGGACCTCGGTGCCGACAAGCTGCCCGACCTGGCCAGCGGCCTGGCCACCGGCGGCGGGCGGGGGATTCGTCGCCTGCTGGCCGACCCGGCTCCTTTGCGGACCCAGCTGCGGGCCTTGCTCAAGGCCTCGGTCTACGGCCAACTGGCGATCATGTTTCCCTTCGTCACCACCGTGGCCGAGTTTCAAAAGGCGCTGGTGATCCTCGACCAGGAGAAGCGTCGGCTGGAAAAGACCGGCCAGGCGGTGGCCGACCAGATCGAGGTCGGAATGATGGTCGAGACCCCGGCTGCCGTCTTCCTGGCCGACCAGTTTGCCCGCTACGCCGACTTCTTCAGCATCGGCTCCAACGACCTCGGCCAGTACCTCTTCGCCGCCGACCGCCAGCAGGCCGGCCCGGACCCGGACTACTCGGCCCTAAACCCGGCGATGCTGCGGGCGATCCGGCGGGTGATCACCGCCGCCCACGCCGAGGGGAAGTGGGTCAGCCTCTGCGGGGCGATGGCCGACCAGCCGGTGGCCCAACCCCTGCTGGTGGCGATGGGGCTCGACGAGTTCTCGGTCCCGCCGGCCGCCATCCTGCCCCTGCGCCAGCGGATCCGCCAGCTCTCGGTCCGCCAGCTCCAGCCGCTGGTCAAGCAGGCCCTCCAGCTGGAGAGCGCCGACGAGGTGGCCGACCTGGTCAACCAAACGGTGATGGTCAAAAAGTCTTAAAAGAATGGTTAAATTTTGGCCGCCGGTCGTTTTCTCATTGAAGAGGACGCCCGGCGGCTTTTTGCGAACGATTCCCCGGCGCCCGACCGGCCCTGGCGTCCTTGCCGGGGCAAATCGGCAACAATTCGGCCAAAAAGCGGCCCAACCCCCGCCAGAGCGCCAACATTCCCGCCGCCCGCCGGCGCCAGCCACCCTTCCGGGGCAGTGCGCGCCTTGTTTGCCAAGGTCTTGGGAAAAGTTTAAAATGAGAAAACTAGTATTAATCGGGGTGGACCGCGCCAACGCGGCCCACCAATGATGGGGCGGGCGCCGCCTTGCCCGGAAACGGAGTAGTAAAGGAGTAGCAACTTGAAGATCGGATTATTTACAGATACGTATTTTCCGCAGGTCAGCGGGGTGGCAACTTCAATCAAGACCCTCCGCGACGAACTGATCAAAAACGGTCACCAGGTCTACATCTTCACCACCACCGACCCGGCGGCGCCCCACTCGGAGCCGGAAAAGGGGATCTACCGCTTCAAGAGCGTGCCCTTCGTTTCCTTCACCGACCGGCGGATCGCCGTCACCGGCTGGGTGAAGGTGCTCCGATTAGCCAAGCAGCTCCAGCTCGACATCGTCCACAACCAGACCGAGTTCTCCCTGGGGATGATGGGGAAGATGGTGGCCAAGGAACTGGGGATTCCCTGCCTCCACACCTACCACACGATGTACCAGGACTACCTCCACTACATTGCCAACGGCCGGATCCTCAAGCCCAAGGACGTCGCCAAGCTGGCCCAGCTCTACATGAAGAGCATCGACGGGGTGATCGCTCCCAGCGAGCGGGTGCTCGACACCCTGCTGGGCTACGGGGTGACTGCCCCGATCAAGATCATCCCGACCGGGGTCAACCTCGACCGCTACCTGGTCAAGGACTCCGCCGCTGAGGTGGCCGCCCGCCGCGCCCGCCTCGGCTACGCGCCTGAGACCCCGGTCCTCCTGTCGCTCAGTCGCTTGGCCTTTGAAAAGAACATCCAGGCCCTGATTGAGGCCCTGCCCGACGTCTTGGTGGCCGTGCCCGACGCCCAGCTGCTGATCGTCGGCGACGGTCCGGCCCGGGCCAGCCTCGAACGCCAGGTACGGGCGATGAACCTCACCGACCACGTCACCTTCGTAGGCCAGGTCGATAACGACCAGGTCTACCACTACTACCAGCTGGCCGACGTCTTCGTTTCGGCCTCCGATTCCGAATCGCAGGGGCTGACCTACGACGAGGCCTTGGCCTCCGACCTGCCGCTGGTGGTAATGAAGAGCGACTACACGGCCGAGTTGATTGACGACCCGGCGATCGGGACCGTCTTCCAACAACGGCTCGGCCTGGTCAACGGGATCGTTTACTACCTTAAGAACCGGCTGGCCGCCGAGGACCAGGCCAAGCGCCAGCAAAAACTCCACGAGATCTCGGCGGCCGTCTTTGCCGACCGGGTGCTGGCTTTTTACCAGGAATGCCAGGCGCGGCGGGCCGACGAGGCCGCCGTGCTGGCCGCGCAGAAGAACGCGCGCCGGTTTCCCTTCATGCGGGGTGGTAAGTAATGCTTAAAATCACCATGTTTTCCCAGGCCGATTCGGTCCAGGGCCAGGGGGTTGGCAGTGCCTACAAGGAGCTGGTGGCCCTCTTGAAGGAGCGCTTTGCCGGCGAGTTCGACATCGCGATCAACTCCCGGCGCAAGTCCGACATCAGCCACTACCACACGATCAACCCGACCTATTATTTGTCGACCTTCTCCCGCCGCCGCGGCCGCAAGATCGGCTACGTCCACTTCTTGCCCGAGACCCTCGAGGGCAGCCTGAAGATTCCCCAGCCCTGGCGGGGGCTCTTCTACCGCTACGTGATCGCCTTCTACAAGCGGATGGATCACCTGGTGGTCGTCAACCCAACTTTCATTCCCAAGCTGGCGGCCTACGGGATCCCCGAAGAGCGGGTGACCTACATCCCAAACTTCGTCGACCCGGCCCACTTCCACCCGGTCAGCGCCGCCGAAAGGGCCGCCCTGCGCGACAAGTACCGGGTGCCGCAGGACAAGTTCGTCGTCTTCGGCAGCGGCCAGGTCCAGGAGCGCAAGGGGGTGGGGGACTTCATCGCCCTCGCCAAGCAAAACCCGGACCTGCTCTTCATCTGGGCGGGTGGTTTTTCCTTTGGTCCGATGACCGACGGCTACCGCGAGCTCAAGCGGGTGGTTGAGAACCCGCCGGCCAACCTCCGCTTTCCTGGGATCGTTTCCCGGGAAGAGGTGGCCGATTACAACAACCTGGCCGACCTCTTCTTGCTGCCGTCCTACAATGAGCTCTTTCCGATGTCGGTCCTGGAGGCCTTCAGCTGCGGCACCCCGGTGATGCTGCGCGACCTCGACCTCTACCACGCCATCATCAAGGGCTACTACCTGCCGGCCGCCGACCGGGCGGAGATGCAGGCCAAGTTGAAGGACCTGCTGGGCGACCCGGCCAAGTTGGCGGAATTGAAGCAAGCGGCGCAGACGGCGGCGGCCCGTTATTCCAAGGACCACCTGGCGGCCGAGTGGCACCAGTTCTACCTTGAACAGGCAAAGGAGGGCTGAGCAGATGACACGGAAAAACTGGTTTGTCTTAGCCTTGATGCTCCTGATCGGCGGGGGGATCTTTGCCTTCTCCCTGCGCAACACCAACCTCCACCAGCTCGCCTGGGACCTGGCCAACCTGAAGTGGGGCTGGTTCGCCCTGGCGGTGGTCTGCATCATCATCTACCTGGCGATGGAGGGGGTGGTGGTCAAGGCCTTCATGGCGGACCGTCACCCGGACTTCACCTGGAAGAACGCCTTTCGCCTGCCCTTGATTGAGCAACTCTTCAACGGCCTGACCCCCTTTTCGACTGGCGGTCAGCCGGCCCAGCTGGTGGCGATGCTCCAGTCCGGGGTCGAAGGGGGGATGGCCAGCTCGGTGCTTTTGATGAAGTTCGTCGTCTTCCAGTCGATGATCGTTTTGAACTTCATCGTCAGCATCATCATTGGCTTCCACTACATCGCCACCAAACTCCAGGCGCTGTCGCTCTTCGTCATCTTCGGCTTCGTCATCCACCTGAGCGTGATCGTCGGCCTCCTGATGGTGATGTACTGGTACTCCTTTACCAAGCGGGCCACGCGGATTGTCCTCCAGCCGGTGCGCTGGTTCGGCAAGAAGGGGCCGCAACGCTACGAGCGCTGGTGGGCAACCCTGAACGAAAAGATCGACACCTTCTACCAGGAGAGTGTCAAGATGAAGCGCGAGTACGGCAAGCTGGCCAAGGTGGCCCTGGTGACCCTGGTCCAGCTGCTGGCCTACTACATCATTCCCTACTTCATCCTGCTGGCGCTTGGCGCCCGCGGGGTGAACCTGGTGATGGTGATGAGCCTCCACGTGCTGATCTTCATGATCATCTCCCTCTTCCCGATTCCCGGGGGGACCGGGGGCGCCGAGTACTCCTTCTCGGTCCTCTTCATGAGCTTCGTCCACTCGCAAAGCAAGCTGGTACTGGCGATGTTTTTGTGGCGGCTCTTGACTTACTACTTCGGTATGTTCGCCGGGATGTTTGCCCTGATGATCAAGCCGGATAAAATTGAAAACTAAGGCGGTGCGGGATAACCCGGCCGCCTTTTTGTGTGCTCGCGCGGGGTGGGGATGACTTGCCGCCGCCCACGCGGAGCGGGTAGAATGGGGAGCGAGGGAGGGAAGAAGATGACCAGTCAACTGGAAGCAATCGTCCGGCGCCTGATCGCGATGACCAAGACCCCGGGCACCGCGCTTCAGCAGCGGGAGTTCACCGCCTACGGGGTCACGGTCTGCGAGGTGACCTACGAGCCGCTGACCGGCGAGTTTGCCGTTCACCGCGCCCGCCAGGAAGAAACAACGGTGTTTGACAACCTCGACCTGGCGGCAATCGAAATCTACGGCTGCCTCTACGACTTCGCCAACACATTCTAGCCGGATGATCACGGCGTGCGATAGGTTGGTTTATCCGTTAATCACGGACAATCGAAGGGTGCTGTTGACCGCTTGTTAGGATCAACAGAAAAGTTGGATTAATTTTAAGATTCCGATTGACACCCCGCGGTAGACCCGGTATATTAGATATCGTTGTCACGGCAGTTAACTAACTGCTGGCGATCAAGTCAAGCCACTTAAAAAAAGTGCTTGACAGTGATTGAGCGCTTTGGTAACATGAAATAGTTGCTGATGAGCTTGCTGGTCATCAAGAACTTGAAAAAAGTTCTTGACATCGAAATCGATCGATGGTAGACTAGTTAAGCCGCCGGGCTTAAGGCTCCGGCGCAACGGTAGACCTTTGAAAACTGAATAAAGTTTCGACGAATCAAATGTGTAGGGTCCTTGATCTTTATGATCGAGGCAA
>CALVGV010000011.1 GCA_944327195.1 uncultured Limosilactobacillus sp. | reverse complement strand
AAAATCACCTTTTTTGACAAGATCATACCAAAGGTGAAATTTGAAAACTAGGATTTTAATTTCCGCGGAAGTCTATTCACTATCGGCCAGGGCGGGGTCGCCAGAAATCGAGACCCCCAGCACGCTCCCCTTCGGTTCTCCTAGCCATAGCAAAGAGTTAATCCCGAGGAGGGCGGTGGTGTGCCCCATCTCAGAGTCTAAGTCATCCCCCAGCATGTAAACGATCGCCTCAAAGAGGAGCTCCTTGGCGTCGGCCATCGTGAACTGGTTATACTTGGTCGTAGTCGGGGCGTGGAGGGCTGACTCACCGAAGGTATTCGATGGTGCCACCGTTGTCTTGTACTCATCACTCAGATAGGTGGTTCCATCCGTCAGCCCGTGTTCGTAGGCGGCTTTATTTAACCCGTAGAGGTAGTGGCCACCGGTTTGCCCGATGTTGTTTTCCACCGCTAGCTTGGCCACCTCCACGGCGTCGTCGATCATCCCGACGGTCGGCGTCATCAGGCCAACCTGGTCCTGGATTCCCAGTTCAGCGGTGATGTTGTTGATGACGGCGGCGAACCAGTTGGTCAGCTCGGTGGCCTGGTCGTTGGTCAAGGCGGTCGGGTCAACCAGGGTCGCCTTGTCCTTGGCACTGGTGTCGGTCCAGTTGGCCTGGAAGAAGTCCATCAATTCCTGGAGAGTGGTATAGCTATTCGCAGAAGAGTAGGTCATTGCCTTTGCCCAGGCCTGGTAGGCGGCGCTGCTCTTGGCGTTGAAGGTATTGAATCGCTCACTGATATTATCAATGCCCACCAGCTCGTTGACGTACTGCTGGGTGGTTTGCTTCTGCTCCTCGGTGAAGGTTAGGGTCGGGACGGCGTTGTCGATCGCCGTAATCTCGCCTTCCAGGTCGCTAACCGCCTTGGCGTCGGCCGCCGCGCTGGATTGGGCGGCAGCGGCGCTGTTCTGGGCTGACGTGGCCGCCTGGTCAGCCGCATCCAGGGCCGCCTGGGCGCTGGTAACCTGGTCCGTGGCGGAAGTGGCCGCCAACTGGGCGCTGCTTTCGGCCTGCTTGGCCTTCTCAAGGGCTCCCGAGGCGGCCACCGCGGCGGATTGGGCCGCGCTGGCGGTTGCTTCGGCGCTGGCCAGCTTGGTCTTTGCCCCGGTCAGGTCAATCCCGTCAACGGCGGCCTGGGCGTCGTTGACCGCCGCCTCGCTAGCGGCCACCTTCGCCTGGGCGGCCGAATTCTGGGCCCGGGCAGCACTGACGGCTTGGTTGGCCTGGTCAAGCTGGGCCTGAGCGGTGGATTGGGCCGCTGCCTTTTCGTTAGCCGCCCGGCTGGCAGCCTTGGCCGTGGCCTGGGCGCTTTCCAGGGCCGTGCTTGCCGTGGTTACCGCCTGGCTGGCGCTGGTGAGGGCCGCTTGGTCGCTGGTAACCTTCCCCGTGGCACTAGCAACCGCGTCCTTGGCCGCCGCCACCCCGTTCTGGTCAACCGCGGATTGGGCCTGGCCAACCTTATTCTGGGCGCTCTGAACGGCGGCTTGCTGGGCGCTGGCTGCCTGCTTGGCCTGATTGGCGGCCTGGTGCGTACTCGTTACCGCTTGGCTGGCCTGGTCGACCCCGGTTTGGGCGCTGGCGACCGCCTGCTTGTCGGCGGTGATTGCGGTCGTTACCCGGCTGATGTTTGCCTCGGTCGCATCCTTGGCCGATTCGGTGGCACTGGCAACTTCCTGGCTGGCGCTGGCGACGTTGGCCTGGACCGTGCTGGCAGCGGAATTGGCTACCGCCGCGTTGCTAGAAGCGACGGCCGCCTGGCTGCTGGCTTGGGCGGCTGCCGTTTGGGCGCTGGTGACCGCCTGGCTGGCCTGGTCAACCTTGGCCTGGGCCTGGCTCACCGGCGAGCTGGTAACGGTGGTAACGCTGGTCGCCTGATCGGTGGTCGTGTCCGCGTGAACGGTGGTGGCCACCCCGGTGGCGGTGACGGCCGCAACCCCAGCAACCAGGGCGAGTTCCTTCTTGGTATCCATGAAACTTCCTCCTCGTTAATAACCTATTAGACTACTTAACGCTGTTGGTTACGCTTCCATTTATGCCACGAATTCGCCAAATTGTAAACTAAAATCGATTAATAATTGATAGATTTTAAACTTTAATTTGATAAAACGGTGAACATCAATTGAGAACCCCCTACCTGGTTGACGGTAATCATGTTTACGGTTATTATAATAGCACGCTATTTGAAAGGAGCAGCGAACGTGGAAAATAAGCAGCACAACGAATGCACGATGCAACTGAAGCTAGTCAACGATACCCTGGTCAAACTCACCGGCAAGCAGTTCGCGGCGGAGGGGGTCACCTTCTCGCAGATCGAGTACCTGGGTTACCTGGTTCGCCAGGAGCGGCCGGTCCCGCTCAAGGAGTTGGAGCGAACCTTCAAGGTCTCCCAGCCTACCGTGGCCGGAATCGTCAAGCGCCTTCGCCAAAAGGGGCTGATCGTCCTCGAACAGGACCCACAAAACTACAAGTCGAAGACTGCCCGCCTGACCGCGGCGGGGACCGACCTCTTTAACCAGGCCGAGGTCAAGCGACTGGCCTTTGAAGAAAAGCTGTACCACGACTTCTCTGCGACTGATCTGGCAAAGCTCCAGGAGTTGCTGACACGGCTTTACACCAATCTGACGGAAGGCTAATTTTTTGCCCGTTCAAATAGCATAATATTTAAGGAGGATGTACAAATGAAAAAATTGATCGATGCCTGGCTGACCATTTGGATTCACCTGATCTCATTTCTGGTCGGCGGGGCCGTCTGCTACACCGTTACCAACTGGGCCCACGTGTCCTGGCAGCAAATTTCCCTGGCGATTTTCTTGGTGGTCTTCTTGCTCCACATCATCGAGGAGGGCGAACTGCCGGGTGGCTTCTATTATATGTATAACACCGTCTTTGACCCGCAGAACCAGCTTTACGATCGCTACCCAATTAACCGCTTCTCGGAAATGATCGAAAACTTTCTTGGGATCATGCTGACTCTGGCCTACTTTTGGTTCTTTGCCAACAACATCACCGTCACCGCCTGCCTCTCGATTTGCATCGTGGAGGTACCGGGCCACCTGGTGACCGGCAAGAAGATGAAGGAACGGCTAGCAAGCAAGGGCAAGACCAACTGGTATAACCCGGGCTTGGTAACCGACCTGCTAGGCTTTTTGCCGGTAGGGATCTACCTGGTAGTGATGCTCGTTCTTGCTAGGGCAAGCCTCGCCGAGCTCGGCCTGGGCCTCCTCCTCGGGGTGGCCTCGATGCTGATTTGCATCCATCTGCCGGATAAGGTCTTCATGAGCAAGAACAGTCCCTTTGTCTACGATCATGACTACGGTTACTTTAATCGGTTCCTCAAGTGAGGGCTGTCAACTGGGATTGGATTGCTTCCAGCCCCGGTTTCCTTTTTGCAGCTAACTTTACATAATTTGGTTATGACAATTTAAAAAGAGTGATCCAGCTTACCAGGACCGAAAATTGTTGCGTAAATAAGGGCTGACCGGGATTTGCAGCTAGCGGTTGGCAACGATCAATTAGTTGTCTCTTCGCTCCTATTTGCAGCTGAGCGCGCCCTAGGAACAAACAAAAAGAAGTGTCGCAAAAGTTACGCCAAGCGGTAGTTTAAGGTAGGCCAAACGAGTGATATAATTACATTATATCACTCGTAAAATCCAATAATACCGGGCTTCAACAGGGGTGGATTTTGGCCCCTAATCGCCCTCAAAAGCCCCCTCCCCCACCAGAAAGGATGACCAAAATGCTTAAGCCGCGCAAAAACGTCCGCCCAATCCGCGATCTGAAGGTGCTCGACGAGGTGCTCGACTACCTCGTGGTCGGCTCCAAGCTTGGCCGGCGTAACTACACCATCTTCCAGGTCGGCAAGTCGACCCTCCTCCGGGTCAGCGACGTCCTCAACCTCAAAAAGAGCGACGTCTACACCAAGACTGGTTCCGTCCGCAAGAACGCCTACATCATCGACCGCAAGACCAAGAAGAATAACACTCTCTACCTCCGCCCGGTCAAGGAAGACCTCGAGAAGTACTACCAGTGGCTGAAGGACTACCAGGCCGCCCATCCCAAGCTGAGAGTCTTTGACACCGACTGGCTCTTCCCCTCCTTTGAGCGGCCGCAACTGCCGCTTGATCCCCGCCAGTACTGGCGAATCATGGACAAAACCGGCGACGCTCTCGGGATTGACTACCTCGGCACCCACACGATGCGCAAGACTGGCGCCTACCTGGTCTACGAGCAGACCGACCACAACATCGGCTTGGTGATGAAGCTGCTCAACCACTCCTCTGAGGCGGTCACCCTCCACTACCTCGGCCTCGACCAGGAGGCCCGCGAGCGGATCCTCGACCAGGTCAACTTCGGGGGCCACCACTAGTCACATTAGCCGCATTGATAATTGCCTGTGATAAAATTATGTAAAGTTAATTGAATCAATGAACCGTGACGGCCACAATCTGGGGGCGTCACGGTTCTTTTGTTCTGGACGATCCACTTCCATAACCGTTTTAAAGGCAACGGGAGCCTATACAACGCCGCAACTATTATGCAAAGCAAATAGGGAGAGTCCCCCCTTCCCTATTCTTCTCTCCTTACGTGCCCTAGCCTTCCTTGGCTCCCAGCCCACGGAGCAGGAGGTCGGTAAAGTCGGCCTCGGTGGCCGGATCCATCTTGGTGGCCGGGTTGCCTAAGAAGTGAACCAAGGCGTCGGCGTAGTAGCGAATCGCCAGGTCGCTGGCGGAAACGGTGATCGTTCCCTCGGCGCGGCCGTTTTCGATCATTCGCTGCCAAAACTGGTTGGCCAGGCGATCGGCCTCCTCCTGCACCCGCGGAAGGCGTTCGGCGGCCTGCCACAGCTGGGTCAAGCCCGCTTCCGGTTGCTGGTGAGCGGCCAGGAGCTCCTCCCGCCACCGTTGGTTTTGGCGGTTAAAGGCCTGCAGCTTCTCGACGAAGGTCAACTGCGGGTCGCTAGCCAGGGCCAGGGCCTTGTCGGCGCGCTCGCGGATGCTCTCGGTGATTACCTCCTCGACCAGTTCGTCCTTGTCGCGGAAATACTTGTACATCGTCACCGGCGATACCTGGGCCTGCTTGGCCACCTTGCGGATGCTCAGCTGGTCGAGGCCTTCGTTGAGGATGATCTCTCGCGCGGCCGCCACCACCTTCGCCCGGGTCAGGGCCTTCTTTTCTTCACGCTTCACGTGCACTCCCCCTTTTTCAACCATTATAGCAAATCCCATTAAAAGTGAAACAATAAAATAAAATGTTTAACTTTTATTGACAAGTGGCTCCCGGCCGTGTAGACTACATAATCGTTAAGTGAAACGCGAAAAAGAATTGTTTAACTTTTTGAAAGGATGATGCAAATGGCCCTGATTGAACTGAAAGACATCCATAAGTCCTACTACCTCGGCAAGGAGGAGTTCCCCGTGCTCAAGGGGATCAACCTCTCCTTTGACCTTGGCGAATCCGTCGCCATTCTCGGGGAATCCGGGGGTGGGAAGTCGACCCTGATGAACATCATCGGCGGCCTCGACCGCGAGTTCACCGGCCAAGTGCTGGTCAACGGGAAGGCGCTCGACCACCACGACGAGCGGGCGATGGACCACTACCGGCGCGACACCGTCGGCTACATCTACCAGTCCTACAACCTGATCGCCCACCTGTCCGTCCTCGACAACGTGCTGGTGTCGCTAGACATGACCACCCTTACCAAGGAGGAGCGGGTGACCCGGGCCAAGCAGCTGTTGACGGAAGTCGGCTTGGCCGAGCAGATTGAGAAGTACCCGAGCCAGCTTTCCGGGGGGCAAAAGCAGCGAGTGGCGATTGCCCGCGCCCTGGCGGCCGACCCGCAGGTGATCATCGCCGACGAGCCGACCGGGGCCCTCGACGCCCAGAACACCCAGGAGGTGCTGGAGATCCTCAACGGGATCGCCAAGCAAGGGCGGCTGGTAATCATGGTCACTCACTCGCAGGCGGTGGCCGACTCCGCCACCCGGGTGGTCCACCTGACCAACGGCCAGATTGACGGTGACGAGGTTCGCCAACCAACCACCCCGCCGGCGGAGGCGCCGACGCCCCTCCCGGCCCAGGACCTGCCGGCCAAGTTTGCCTTCAGCTCAGCCGTCAAGCACCTCAAGTTCAACTTCTGGCGCAACTTCCTAATCGTTTTAGGGACGGCAATCGGCCTCTTCGCCGTCATGCTCTTCACCGGCCTGGGCAAGGGGATCAGTGGCTACATCGATAACCAGGTGACCAGCGTCGTCAACCCCCAGGAAATCATCGTGATGCCGAAAACGAGCGGCAGTAGCACCAACCCGACGGCAAGCGCCACGACCACGAGCGCGACCACACCATCGATTACGAAGAGCCAGCGGCGCAAGGTCGCCAAGCTGAAGCACGTGCGGCAGGTGCAAAACTTCTACCTGGCCTCCAACGCCTCGATTAAGTACGGGAGCAAGAAGGCCACCGCCTCGATGCTGCCAAACTACACCAAGGCCTACGCCACTAGCAGCATCAAGTACGGTCACGCCCCAAGCAAGAAGGGCGAAATCGTCCTCGACCAGTCGGCCGTTGCCAAGAAGCTGACCAAGAGCAGCGCCAAGAAGCTCCTCGGCAAGCGGGTTTCCGTCTCCTACCAGACCCTGAACAAGGACAAGCAGGTGGTCACCGTTTCCTTCAAGGCCAAGGTGGTCGGGATTGCAACCAGCTCCTCTTCGAGTGCTTCTAGCTCGCAAATGGGGCTAAATGCGGTCAACACCGCCACCATGACGGCCGCAATGAAGAAGGCCAACGTTAGCCTGACGCCGTCCTACCTGGCGGTCAAGGTCGACAAGCTGGCCAACGTCAAGACCACCAACAAGGCCATCAAGAAGCTGACCAACGCCAAGGGCAAGCGCCTCTTCTCGACGGTCGCCGTTACCTCGGTGATCTCGCGGATCCAGACCTACGTCAACCTTGCCTCGACCGTCCTGGCCGCGATTGCCGGGATCTCGCTGGTCGTTTCCGCCCTGATGATCATCGTCACGATGTACATGTCGGTGGCCGCCCGGACCAAGGAAATCGGCATCCTGCGGGCGCTCGGTGAAAGCAAGCGCGACATCCGCCGCCTTTTCATCGCCGAGTCGCTGACGATCGGGACCCTGGCCGCCATCCTGGCCACGGTGCTGGCCTTTGCGATCGGTGCGATCATCAACGTCGCCCTCAAGGGACTGGCCGGCTATGCCTTCGTTCAGATCAGCGCCCTGAACGTGGTGACCGTCTTCGCGATCGCCCTGGTCATCTCGCTGATCGCCGCCCTCCTGCCGGCCCGCCACGCCGCCAACCTCAACCCAATCGCCGCCCTGAACGCGGATTAATAATTTCTCGGATGCAAAAAGGCATGGTTCCGTTTCGGAGCCATGCCTTTTCTGTTGGTTGGACTAATATTAATACGTTATATCAATTGACTAATTCATTATGCAACTAAGTATTTAGGTCCCCGTAGTCTTGCTTTTAGGCCTTTTAGCGATATCTTATCGGGTTTATTTACGGGAGTATATGTCCCCCCGTTTTCCCACCTTAACTACTTCCACCACAAAGATATCATCATGGATGCTTGCTAAGATTCGATAACTACCAACGCGATATCGCCAAAGGGTTCCAAGATTTCCTTCCAATGATTTACCCCAAACCCGTGGGTCACTAGCACCTTCAATATGGGCATCTAACCAATCAATGATACGGATCTGTACTTGTCGATCTAACTGCTTTTGAAATTGTTTGAAAGCACGTTTGTTGAATTGCCATGTGTATCCCATTTTAGAGTCCTAATTCTCGTAAAACTTCTTGGCGAGAAAGAGTTTCACCATGTGATTCTTGCATGTTTTTTACAGCATCATGGTAGTCCAATGTATCTTCCAACTTTTCAAGAATTGCGTTGCGCATAAACTCAGTAGCCGTTTCCCCATCTAGGTCTGCTTGATGATGGATCATACCTAGCACATTTTCACTAAAGCGAATGGTTGTCGATTTCATGCTCCCATCTCCTCTGTTGTTTTATTAGATTATAACGCAAGTAGAACGCATTTGCATTCTCTTTGCAGTCTCTTTTTCCTAAATTAAGATCAAGGAGTGTTGCAAGTGACTAGTATTAATTTCGTTTCAACCGTCCTTGCATTTCAAGCAAGGCAGTTGTCGTCACCTTTGAAACGTTGATTTTATTTTCCTTCGCCCACTTGTTCAACCCCTCGGGGATACTGATATTGCGGCGAACCGTTTTGCCGTATCGATTACGCCACTTGGTCATGTTAATGGAGACCCACGACGTGAACTGACCATCCTTTAGTTGCCACTCTTTTGGGTCTTGAACCGCCGGGTACTCAGCACCCTCGAGCATCGTGGCTATCGCGTCTTCGGCATGAACTAAGGCTTCGGCGATTGTTTCGCCGTCGGTTACCATCCCCTTAATGTTAGGAGAGGTTACCACGTAGTAATGCCCTGCTTCATCGTTATATTCCGTTAAGATAACCGGGTACGCTAACAGTTCTTGTTTCATGATTCTTTTCGATCCGTCCCGAGCTAATTCGTGAGACGAATTTGGAACCTCCTTTTCCGTAATTCCATCATCACTATACACAACTTAATGCGCAAGGTAAAGGTGGCGGTTTAACGGCCCCCACTAACCCACAAAGGCATGACCCAATGAAGGCCATGCCTTTTCTTATTCCTGCCGCCACTGGCGGACCTGGTGGGGGATTACGAAGAAGAGGAGGGTGATCAGCACCGAATAGAGCATTGCCGGCGGGTAAACGGTGGCCGCCAGGAGCAAGCCGAGGACCTTGATGGCAATGTCAACCAGGGCCCATCCCCGGTGGGACTGCTTCAGCCAGGCAATCAGGCTGATCTTCATGTCCACCCGGGCGACCGAGGCGTACATGTTGGTGTTGGCAAAGGTGATCGCCAGGACGATGATCCCGTAGAAGGTCTGGGCTGCCCGGTTATCGAAGTTGGCCGAAACGATGCTGGTGGCGTAGGGGAAGAGCGAGGAGCAAAAGAGAAGGACCAAGGTCGCCCAGAGGGTGCCGGTGCTGATCGTCTTCACCGCATACCACTCGTTGTGGAGGTTGATCCACATCGCCCCCAGCCAGAAAAAGGAGATTGCGTAGGCCAGGTAGTTCGGCCACAAGCGCAGGAAACCGGCTGGGGTCAGCTGGCTGGGCTTTTCGAGTTCGAGGACCAGGATGGTGATGATGATCGCCAATACCGCGTCGGCAAAGGCCACCAGTCGTTCCTTACTCATTTGCTTCCACCTCCAGTTGGGCCAACCAGCGGCGAATTTCTCCGTCGGCTAGGTCGACCGCGTTGCCGTTGACCACTAGCGGCCGGGTCAGCAGGTCGGCCGTCACCCCCTGCGTGGCCAGGAGGTGGCCAATCCGCTGGACGCTGTCGCCGGCCCCGTAGCCGCCCTGGGTCATGAAGGGGATGATCTTTTTACCAGCCAGGGCCGCCCCGTGGGTGGTAAGGAAGGCAACCATCGGGTGGGCCAGGGTCATCGCCCAGATCGGGTAGCCGAGGTAGATCGTTTGATACTGGCTAAGGTCCGGCAGGTTCAGGTCCGGTTCGGGGTAGTCCCCGCCTTCCCGCTCGTTGTTAGCCCGGTTGAGAGTTTCCAAGTAGCGGGCTGGGTACGGGTCGCGGACAGTGATTTCCAGCAGGTCGGCCCCGGTTTGCTTGGCGAGCTTGGCCGCCAGCAACTCGGTGCTGCCGGAGCGGGAAAAGTAGATGATCAGTGACTTGGTATCCTTGGTCAGCACCCGGGTCGGCGCGAAGTAGGCGTTGGTGTCGTGGCCGTCGGAGTCGGTTCCGTAGCCGTGGCGCCAGCTTAGGGCGGAGCGGCCCAGTTGCGGGGCGACGATCGGGTGACCGGCGATTTGTTCACTTGTTTTCTTCATGGGGGTTCTTCCTTTCCGTGGGTTACTTGCGTTCTGGCGTTTGCACTAGTAGTAGGCAGAGGATTACCACCATTACGATGGCGCCAATTAGTTGGTTGGTCATTGTGTTTTCCTCCAGAAATTCGCTTTCGCTTGATTTGTTGAGTCTATAATAATCCCCCACCCGCCCAAGAGAAATTACCGCTTCAGCATCGTAGGATACGTCTAACGCATGCTCGAACGTAAAAAACAGTCCCTGCCTTGGGGAGGCAGAGACTGCGGGAAGGAAACTAGTTAGGAAGCTTGCCGGCGGGCGCGGCTGACGATCAGCAGGGCGCCGAGGAGGGCTAGCAGGGCAAAACTGTTAATAGACCGGCCGAGCGCTCCCCTGGGTGTCCGGGTCGGCGATCCCGAGGCTTTCCTTACTGCCAAAGGTCGGGTCGGCTACGATCTTCAGCACCACGTCGGCGATGCTTTGCCGGGAGCCGGAGACACCGACAAACTGGTCGTGGCGATGGGTCAGGCGATACTTGACCTCGTCGCGGTCGTTCAGCCACGGCAAGCGGAGGGTGGTGTAGTCGAGCCCCGATTCTTCGGCCAGGTGGTCGGACAGGAGGGCGGCGTTATCGTCGCGGACCTTACCGCCGAAGCAGGTGTCGCGGTTCCACTTGCCGAATTCGCCCGGCACCTCGTCGTAGATCCCCAGCAGGTTGGTCAGGATCAGCCGCTTGACGCCGTTTTCCTTCATGGCGGCGATGATGTTCTTGGTTGGCCGGTTGTGGCCGGTGTCGTCGTGGTCGATCACCGCATTGAAGACCATATCCTGGCCGGCAACCGCCTTGGCAACGTCGGCCGGGTTGTTGAGGTCGCCCTCGATCAGGGTCACCCGCGGATTGTCCGCCAGGTTGGCCAGCCGGTCCTTCTTGCGCAGGAAGAGGGTC
Source organism: uncultured Limosilactobacillus sp. (assembly GCA_944327195.1). Taxonomy (GTDB): domain Bacteria; phylum Bacillota; class Bacilli; order Lactobacillales; family Lactobacillaceae; genus Limosilactobacillus. The sequence goes on along the minus strand of CALVGV010000011.1, from coordinate 46,330 downwards.
AGGTCAACGTCCTTGAATTGGTCCTCGGTCAGGATCCGCTGTTCAACGATCCGGGCGATTTGCCCGTTGGCAGCGAGAATTGCAACTTTCATTCCTTCATCCCCCTAGTCATTGGCGTGGACGTCGAAGGCGGAGCGGAGCATTGCTTCCACGCCCGGGGCGTCCGGGTCGTATTGGCCGGCGCCGGTGTCGAGGGTGCGGATGGCGTCCATTTCGGCCGAGGTCAGGCAGAAGTCGAAGATCTCGCGGTTGAACTTGATCCGCGCTTCGTGAACCGACTTCGGGATGACGATAACCCCCTCCTGGTGTTCAAAGCGCAGGATTACCTGGCCAACGTTCTTACCGTACTTCTCGGCGATTTGCTTGAGCACCGGTTCGTTGAGCATGGCCGAGTTTCCCGACCCCAGCGGGGCCCAGGCTTCGAGGGCGGTTTGAGTTGCCGTCAGAGCCGCGCGCAGTTCCGTTTGCTGGAAGTAGGGGTTGAATTCAACCTGGTTGATCGCCGGCTTGACGTTGAAGGCCGGCAGCCATTTCTCCCAGAGCTTCTTGGTCATGTTGGAGACCCCAATCGAGCGGATTTTGCCCGCCTGTTGGGCCTCTTCCAGGGCTCACCAGGCCTCGTCAACCGCCCCGTATGGTTGGTGGAGGAGGTAGAGGTCAAGGTGGTCGAGGCCGAGCTTGGTCAGGGAAGTGTCGATTGCCTTCTTGGCGTCTTCGTACTGGTAGTCCTGGAGCCACATCTTGCTGGTGACCCAGACCTGGTCGCGGTCGAGGCCGCTTTCCTTAATGGCGGCGCCGACTTCCTGCTCGTTGAAGTAGGCCGCGGCGGTGTCGATGTGGCGGTAGCCGGCCTCTAAGGCCTGCTTGACCGCCCGCTTGGTTGAGCCATCGGCGGGAATCTGGAAGGTCCCGAAGCCGATTGCCGGAATTTGGTTGCCGTCGTTGAGGGTAAAGGTAGGTTCAGTCATTAGTTTTTCCTCCTTACTTTGCGTCGTCGTTTTGGACCTGCTTGAGGCTGGTGCCGAAGATCTGCTCGATCGTGACCGGGTCGCGGTGGTCGAAGAATTGGCTCTCGCCTTTATCGAGCTTGGCCATTGCCTGCATGTCCTCGTCCGTCAGCTCGAAGTCAAAGACGTTCAGGTTCTCGGCCATCCGTTCCTGGTGAACCGACTTCGGGATGACGGTGATCCCCCGCTGGAGGAGCCAGCGCAGGATTACCTGGCCGTTAGACTTGCCGTACTTATCGGCGATAGCCTTGATCCGTTCGTCGGTGAAGATCCCCTGCTTCCCCTCGGCGAAGGGGGCCCAGGCTTCAACCCGGATCCCTTCGCGCTGAGCAAACTTGACCTCACTTGCTTGTTGGTACCAAGGGTTGACCTCGATTTGGTTGAGGACCGGCTTAACCGGCATCGTCAGCTCGAGGTCCTTCAGTTGATCGGCGTAGAAGTTGGAGACGCCAATCGCGCGGATCTTCCCCGCCCGGTAGGCCTCTTCCAGCGCCCGCCAGGCCCCCATTGTGTCCCCGTATGGTTGGTGGAGGAGGTAGAGGTCGAGGTAGTCAAGGCCGAGCTTTTGCAGGGAAGCGTCGATCCCGCGCTTGGCCCGTTCGTAGGAAAAGTCGGATACCCAGAGCTTGGAGGTAACGAAGAGGTCTTCGCGGCGAACACTGCTCTCCTTGATCGCTGCCCCGACAGCTTCCTCGTTTTGGTAGGCGGCCGCGGTGTCAATCAGGCGGTAGCCGGTTTCCAGGGCGGACAGGACGGTTTGCTTGGCCTCTGCTTGGTCGCGGATTTGGAAGACGCCGAAGCCGAGGGTCGGCATTTCGACGCCGTTGTTTAGGGTTACGGTTGGAATTGTGGTCATCTGAATTACTCCTTTGTGATTGATTGTCATTATTATTGCCCCTAGCTGCTGATTTGAAAATTACCGGCTGAGCATGCTAGAATACGCGTGATGCATACTGAACGGAGGTGCCCTGATGATTGATAACCAACTATTGGAAGAACTGGTTGTCTTTGCCAAGACCAAGACCCTGGCCAAGACGGCCGAAGAACTCCACCTCACCCAACCCTCGGTCACCCGGGGGATGCAGCGGCTGGAAGAGGAACTCGGCGTTACTCTCTTTGACCGCCAGCCCAACCGGATCCGCCTGACCGCCACCGGCGAGTTGGCGGCCGAAAAGGCGGTGGCCGTCCTGGCGGCCAACCGCGACCTGGTCCGGCAGGTGCAGGCCTTTGCCGCCAGCCAGACGGTCACCCGGGTGGCGGTGACCGCCCCGGGACCGCTCGGCTTGCTGGAGCAGCCGGCCAAAGCGGGGCAAATCGAACTGGCACCGGGCTTCCTTGCCCCCGAAGAAGTCGCCGCCCGGCTCGACGACTACGAGCTCTCGCTGGTGATCAGCCACCAGGAGGTGCAAACCAAAACCGTCGAATCGCTCTTCCTTGGCCAGGAGCAGCTTCAGGTCAACCTCGACCCCTTCACCTACCAGGGGAGCCAGCAGGCGGTCACCTTTGCCGAACTGGCGGGGATGAGCTTCGTCGTTCTGGCGGCGATTGGCCCCTGGAAGCAAATCATCGAAAAAGAGGTTCCTGAGGCCCAGTTCATCTACCAGACAGACCAGGCAGGCTTGCGCGAAATTACCAAGTACTCCAACTTCCCCTACTTCACCACCAACCTCACCAAGAACCGCGCCTCCAGGGATCGGGGCCAGGACGACCGGGTTTGCCTGCCGATCACGGATGAGAAGGCCACGATGACCTTCTACGCCACCTACCGCAAAGCCGACCGGCGCCGGCTGCGGCCGCTGATCAAGGCCCTCCAGGAAGACTGGCAGGCGGAAGGGTAACTTTTAGTTGAAATAGCTTCGCCAACGCAAAATCGCCCGCTCCATTTCGGGAGCAGGCGATTTTGCGTTGAGCTTGATTTACATAATTTTTATTGCGTCGTTTAAGCCTGGTCTTTATCTTAGGAACACTTGACAACGATCATGGCCGCTTCCCCCGCCCCTACCGATAATGAGGGCAGACAGAAAGGAATGATCGAAATGATTCGTCTGCAAAGCTTTTTTAACGCGCACAAGCGGGGCCACACCATCCTCCTGACGATCCTGCTGGCCCTCGCCCTCGTTAGCCGGCTCACCCACTTGCAATGGCTGACCACCGGGCTGCTGGTGGCGGCGGGCCTGCTGGGGGTGCTGCCCCTCCTCTTAGCGGCGGTGGCGGCCCTCCGCTTCAAAATGGTAACGATCGACCTGCTGGTTTCGATCGCCACCCTCAGCGCCCTGGCGATCGGCGAACCGGACGAGGCGGCGATCGTCTGCTGGCTCTTTGCCGTCGGTGACCTGCTGGAAACGGCCAGCCTGGCCAAGACCCGCCAAGCGATCAAAGATCTCGCTGCCCTTGCCCCCCAGACCGGCCGGCGCCTGGCCAGTCCCACCGCAACCCAGGCCGAGCTAGTGCCAGTTGACCAGCTTACTCCCGGCGACCTAGTCCAGGTCCTGGCTGGCGACCAGGTCCCGGTCGACGGCGAAATCGTCCGTGGCCGGGGCTTCCTCAACGAGGCCAACCTAACCGGCGAGTCCCGGCCGGTGGCTAAGCAGGCCGGGACCGCCGTGCTGGCCGGCACCCACCTCACCAGCGGAACCCTGGTGGTGAAGGCCACTCGGGTGGGCGAGGATAGCACCTTCGGCAAGCTAATCGAGTTGGTGGAGGAGGCCCAGGACAGCCAGACGCGGGCCCAGCGGCTGATCGACCGCTTTGCCCAGTACTACACCCCGGCGGTCCTGGTACTTGCCCTCCTGCTGGGATTGATAACGCGGAACTTTCGCCTGGCAATTACCGTCCTGGTCCTCGGCTGCCCCGGCGCCCTGGTGATCGGGGTACCGGCCTCGACGGTCGCCGGGATTGGCCAAGCCGCCCGGGCGGGGATCATGGCCCGGGGGAGTGCCGCCCTGGAGACCCTGACCAAGGTTGACGCCTTCGTCTTTGACAAGACCGGGACCCTAACCAGCGGCCGGCCAAGCGTCACCACGGTGGTCAACCTGGCCGGCGACCGGAATGACAACCTGGCCCTCCTGACCAGCCTCGAGCGGGAAAGCCAGCATCCCCTGGCCCAGGCAATCCGGGCGGCCTTCCCGGCCGGAAGCTTGCCGGTTACGGAAAACGCGGTGATTGATGGCCAGGGGATCCGGGCCATCGTTGCCGGTCACCAGCTCCTGGTGGGCAACCAACGATTGCTGAAGACGGCGGGGGTTTCCCTGCCGGCCAAGCTTGACCTGCCAACAACCGGCTCGCGGGTCTTCATGGCGGTCGACGGGCAGGCACGCTTGGCCCTCGCGATTGCCGACCAGCTCCGCCCCACCACCGCGGCGGCCCTGACCAGTCTGCGGCAGGGACGGCGCCAACCGGAATTAATTATGCTTTCCGGCGACAACCAGGCAACCGTTGACGCCGTCGCGGCCACCCTTCCCCTCACCGCCGCTTACGGGGACCTCCTCCCGGCGGAGAAGGTCGCGGTAATCAAGCAACTGCAAAGGGCTGGCAAGACGGTGGCCTTCGTCGGGGACGGCCTTAACGACAGCCCGGCCCTCGCCCAAGCCGACCTGGGGATTGCCATGGGCAGCGGGGCGGCGGTTTCGGTGGACGTTGCCGACCTGATTTTAATCGACTCCGACCTCGCCAAGCTGGTCCTTGCCACCCGCTCCGCCCGGCGACTAATGAACAACATGGCCCAAAACATCGCAATTGCCCTCCTGACGGTACTTGGCCTCTTCATTGGCCTCTTTGCCGGCTGGGTCTACCTGGCCTCGGGGATGTTCATCCACGAAGCCAGCATTCTGGTGGTGATTCTCAACAGCTTGCGCTTGTTGCATAATCACCGCTAGCACTGGAAGAGCCTCCGCGCGCTTCAAACCACGCTCCTAAAGGAAAAGGACCAGCTGATTTGCTGGTCCTTTTCCTTGGCTAGTCGTTCCTGAATCATTTGCTGAAACTTGATCAAGTCGTCATGGGTGGCCATTTCACGGATAAACTTCTTTGCGTTTGAACGGTACTGGTAAAGCCGTTGCTTATCCTTGTTTTTGGCAGTCCATTTCTTGTTCGCCCGTCGTTGGGCTTCGCTTACTTTCTTCTCGGTCATCGAAGCACGGTAACTAGTAGCACTCCGAGGGTAAACAACAAGACAAGGAAACTAAAATTTCTTACAAACAGGGCAAGCCGCATCTTCACCCCTCCTTAACTACAGTTCTTCACGGGAAGCCTTGGTTGCCCTTCCCGAATTTTCTTCAACCCCAATTATAAAGCACGATCACCAGCTTCACAATTGCCATGATGATGTTAGCGGGTTTGAACTGACTAACTGGCTGGTTTTCTCCCCTACATGTTGATTGTGCTAGCACCAATTTCTTACTAACTTGATAGCCGTCAATTCATTTTGTCCCCAAGGAACCGATAATAAGGTTGAATCACGACAAGGAGGTAATTTCATGAAACAGATAACCCTTACCCTCGGCGACCTGGCCTGCCCAAGTTGCCTCACCAAGATCCAGCGCGCCCTGGCCCACCAGGCCGGGGTGACCGCCGTCAAGGTCCTCTTCAATGCCGGCAAGGCTAAGGTGACCTTTGATCCCGCCACCACCGACGCCGATCAAATTGCCCAGGCGGTAACCGCCCTTGGCTACCAGGTAAAGCAGATCAAGGAGGTGGCCTAGATGGACCCCCAAAGCCAATTCCAGGCGGAACTCAACCGCAGTGACCGCGAACACCACCAGCCCACCGCCGGGGCAATGATTGGCCACGTGACCGCCAACCTGCTGATCCACTCCCTCAAGGTTGAACAAGCGGCCCTCTTTGCGACCGGCCCGGCGGCGCTCTTCCTTGATCGCCACGCCGGCGACTGGCTAAATCGCGAAGACGACTTTCGCCACCGCTTAAACCGGGCCCTCCGGGTTGAGGGCGACCTGGTGCCGACCACTAGCCAGCAACTCCAGGAATTTAGTATGATGGAGGAAAACGGGGCGCAAAAGTACGCGGCCGGGAGTGACCAGCTAGCGGACCTGGTCAAGGACTTTGCCCTCCAGCTAGTCTTCATCACCAAGGCAATCAAGCTGGCCCGGGCGGCCGACCACCCCGGCCAGGAGCAAGTGCTTGGCGAGCTGGTTGCTTGGATCAAGGAGCAAGTTTGGCGCGCCCAGGCCTTCCGCGGTAAGCAACCGCAGGAAGACCTCCTGGAAGAAGAATAGGAGGATGGTTGCAATGGAAAAGGAACTCTGCGTTCAGTTAGTCCCCCTCTTTCAGCCCTTTGACTACACCCAACAGGTGGAGTTCGAGCGGTTGGTTCACCAGGCCCACTTTAAGCGGGGCACCACCCTGGTGACTCCGGCAACGGCGGGCCAGTTGGTGATCGTCAAGGCCGGCCGGGTGAAGGTCACCCGCCTGACCGCCGCCGGGGACGAGCGCCTGCAGGCGGTGCTGACCACCGGGGACTACATTGGCGAGGACTGGCTCTTTGGCGAATCCAACCCCGACCTTCGCTTGGAGGCCGCCAGCGACGTTCAGGTCTGCCTCTTAGCGGCCAGTGACCTGCGGCGCCTACTCCTGGCCTCGCCCCAGCTGAGTTACCTCTTCCTGCGCTACACGATTGTCCACAATACCCGCCTTCAGCACCAAAACGCCCTCCTCTCCCTCAGCCGGGTCGAGGACCGCCTGCTGACCTACTTTGCGGACCTGGCCGCCCAAAGTGAGACCCACACGGTCACCCTCCCCTTTGCCCTGAAGGACCTGGCGGCCTACCTCGGCACCACCCCGGAGACGGTCTCGCGCAAGATCACTCAGCTGGAGGCAAGCGGCCAGCTCCAGCAGCTGGGCCGCGGCAAGTACCGCCTGCTGACCAGTTAAGCCATCCCCGCTCCCCAGCCAGTTTTGGGGAGCGGGCTTGTTTTTAAAACTAGTTTTACATAATTTTGAGGCCGTCACTCGCGATCAAAGAGGCGCTTAAAGAAGCCCTTCTTGTGGCTGTTCTGCTGTTCAAGCAGGGTCGCCAGCATCTCATCGCGCTTCTGGTCGGCCGCCTCCTGCCGGGCGAGGCTGGCCTGCTGGGCCTCGATCAGGCGGGTGACGGCGTCCTGTTGGGTGTCACTAGCGTGTTGCTTCTTGTAGTAGCGCCGGACCAGAGGTTCCCCGATAAACTGGTCGAACTTATCAATATCAAGGATCATCCCGATGTCGTTTTGGACGATCCCGATTCCCAGTTCCCGTGGCAACATGTTGAAGTAGTTGTCGAGGGTCTCGTTATTGTTTTGGTAGAGGTTGGACTTGAGGTTGTTGAAGATCGCCTTGGAGACGGTGAAGTGCTGGTCATCCCCATCCGTAAAGTAAATATTCTTAAAGTTATTTTCGGCGAGGAGCATCCGCCAGATCAGCTTGTTCTGGTCCTGCTTGTAATCGTAGTGCTTTTCCAGCAAGGGCGCCAAGCGGTCCGCGAGGCCGAAGGTGGTCAGGACCTCGGTCAGGACTTCCTTGGTGAGTGCAAGGTAGTCCTTGACCAACTTGGCCTCGTCTTCTCCTGACAGGTTGGTTAGCCGCTGGTTCAGCTTGGCAACAACCGTCTTATAGAGGTGGTCGTTGCCGTTGTTGACCAGGATCCGGTAGTCATATAGTTGTTCTTCCGGGCGCAAGAAACCGGCCTCAAAGGAGAGGTAAAGCACCCGCTTGCTGATTTCCTCCAGGTTATTGATCCCCTTATTTGAGGCGTTGTGGTTCATGGCAAACACGTTCGCGTTGTGAATGTCATCAATCGTGTTTGCCCACTGCTTGATTGCGTTGGTGGAAATCTTGGAGTGAAGGAAGTTTTCGTAGAGTTCGTCAATGATCATCGGTGAAATGAACCGCCGTGACTTCAGGTAGTGATCGAGGAACTTCACCGCCTGGTCGCTCCGCCCGTTGCTGGAATTGTTGATCTGACTGTACTGGATGCAGGCCGACCGGTCGCCGATGAAGGGCTTGAAGTAATCGTTAACCAGCAGGGTCTTCCCGGTTGTCCCCCGGCCGATCAGGACCATTGAAAGCGGCACCTGGTCAGCCGAACGGGCAAAGTTTGACTGGCGGTAAATCTTGCGGATCTTCCAGATCAGCGGTGCGGTCATCAGGTAGAGAAAGGCGGTCAGGGCCTGGAGACTTTCGTCGCGCACCTTGTTGGTCCGGAAGCTATCAATCACGTTGACGAAGTTTTCCACGTCCTCACGGCTCAGCTTGGGGGCCACCAGTGGTTCGTAGCGCTCAGTCACCGGGTTTTGCACCAGGATTTGGCCAGCTTCCTCGTCGTAGGTCCACATCGGCTGCGGGTAAAGCTCGTTTTCCGTGATTACCCGGCGGTCGTCCTCTTCAAATGCCTGGTAATAGAGCACCTTCGCTTCGGCCTGGGCCTTCTCCCGGTCGCGCCGCTGGTTTCCCTTCGGGGTATAAACCGCCTGGACCGCCTTCACCCAGTGGGGCTTGACTTCCCGGTCCTCCTGACCACTAACGGCGCTGATTTCCTCCTTGCTGAGGGTAACGGCGGTCGTCACCTCGGCCGCCGCTTGGTCGGTCAGGATGGCCGTGATCTCCTGCTTGGTCTTGCTCCGGATTTGATCAACCAGCTTCCGGTTGAGGTAATCGGTGCTATCCTGGGTGAAGTTTTGCTCAAAGAGGGCCTGGTGCGCCTCCCAAATTGCCCGATCGGCCGGCAGGTCCTTGTTTCCCCGGTAGTACCAAACCAGCTCGTAATTCTTCGTGAGTGCCTGCTTGGTTAGGTTCATCGAACCGGCAAAGAGGGCAAACTCCGGGCCGGCCTCGAGGAGGAAGTACTTGCTGTGAAAGAGGTCCTGCTTGGTAAACTTAAGGCGGAGGGTCCCGTCGGCAACCCGGTCAAGAAAGGTGGGACTGGCGGCGGTGAGCTCCTTGACCCGGCGCGGGATGTTGTAGACCTGCTCCATTTGCTGACCAGTCTTGCGGTCCTCGAGGCCGAGCACCAGGTCCACCTGGCTGAAGCGAGGTAAAAGCTCCTTTTCGATCACGGCAAAGGAGCCAACAAAGGAAACACCCTTAAAGGAATCGAAGCCGGTGGTCAGGCGCCAAAAGTCGGGGGCCGCAAGCATCTTTTGCTCTTTAAAGTCGTAAATTGAAAGCATTTGAGATCCTCCTTTTCTGGGTTGAATAATCACGGTCACACTTAGATCATTTGTTCCTCATAACTATAACACAGGAAAACCGGTTTGAAAAAGCTTTTATTCAGCGAAAATAAAAAACGCCCCGCAAGCGGAGCGTTCACGAAATTAGTTCAGTTGGTCGAGCCCCTGCTTGAGGTCGGCAATCAGGTCGTCCGGATCCTCCAGCCCTACGGAGAGGCGGATCAGCTCGTCCTTGATCCCGTTTTGCAGGCGGATTTCCCGCGGGATCGAACCGTGGGTCATCACCGCCGGGACCTCAATCAGGCTTTCGATCCCGCCGAGGCTTTCGGCCAGGTCGATCACCTTGAGGCTTTCGACAAACTGCTTGGCGCTGAGGCCTTCTTGCAGCTCGAAGGACACCATCGCGCCAAAGTGCTTCATCTGCTTGGCGGCGATTTCGTGGCCCGGGTGGCTAGCCAGCCCCGGGTAGAGGACGCGAGCCACCCGCGGGTCCTTTTCCAGGAAGTCAACCACGGCGGCGGTGTTTTCGTGGTGAACCCGCATCCGCGCCCCGAGGGTCTTAATCCCCCGTTGCAGGAGCCAGGAATCGTCCGGTCCGAGGGTGGAACCGATCGAGTTTTGCAGGAAGGCCAGTTGGTCGGCAATTTCCTGGTCGTTGGTAACCACGATCCCGGCAACCAGGTCAGAGTGGCCGTTGAGGTACTTGGTGGCCGAGTGGACCACGATGTCGGCCCCGAGTTGGAGCGGCTTCTGGTTGTACGGGGTGGCGAAGGTGTTGTCGACGATCGTCTTTACCCTGTGGGCCTTGGCGATCTTGGCGATAGCCGCCAGGTCGGCGATTTGCAGGAGCGGGTTGGTTGGCGTTTCCAGATAGATGGCCACCGTGTTGTCTTGAATGGCCGCCTCCACCGCTGCGAGGTCCTGCATGTCAACCACGGTGAATTCGAGGCCGAAGCGCTTAAGAACCTTGTTGATCAGCCGGAAGGTCCCGCCGTAAACGTCGGAACCGACGACGAAGTGGTCCCCGGCCGAGTAGAGGGAGAAGACGGCGTGGATGGCCGCCGACCCGGAGGCAAAGGCGAAGCCGGCCAGGCCCCCTTCTAGCTCGGCCATCAGCTTCTCCAAGGAGGCCCGGGTCGGGTTCCCGGTCCGCGAGTACTCCCACTTGGGCTCGCCGCCGAGGACGTGCTGGTGGAAGGTGGAGGAACGGTAGATTGGGGTGGAAACGGCCCCGGTGGTTGGGTCTTCGGAATTGCCGCCGTGAATTAAGAGGGTGTTGAACTTCATTTTGATCTTCCTTTCGGGTAAGCGTGGGGGGACGAGGGTATAAAAAAGGCGCCAACGGTCAGTCACCGCTAGCGCCAATTCCTTCGCCGGGAACTCTAGAATGCCAAAGAGCCGGCTCCGCAATCAGCGCGCCGGGAACAACAAAATTCAGCTGCGAATTGAGTCGTGATCATCCTAAAGTTCCTCCTTTCAAATGATGGCTTAAATATACCCTTTCTTGGCGGGGGCGTCAAGCACTTTTACTAACTTTTTCTCAGCAACCCGGCAATTTGCCGGCCGCCCCCTTTGCTGCCAACATGTTGTATAATAAGCACATTAACTTTTTTGGAGGGATTGCCATGCTCTACAATGCAGCCTTAGTCCTCGAGGGGGGCGCGATGCGCGGCCAGTATTCGACCGGGATCACCGACGCCTTCCTGAAGCACCACCTCGAATTTCAAAGCGTGATCGGCGTTTCGGCCGGGGCGCTGTGTGGGGCCCAGTTCGTTGCCAAGCAGTACGGGCGGATGGTCCACGTTAACACCGCCTACCGCCACAACAAGGACTACATCTCCCTCCGTCGCCTACTGAAGAAGGAGGAGATCCTAAACCTCGACTTCCTCTTTGAGGACCACGGCTGGGACTGGCACAACTTCGATGAGCGCGCCTACCAGCGGTCGGCCTCGCACTTCACAATCGTGGCCACTACCCTGAAAGACGGCAAGGCGGTCACCTTCACCGACCCAACCGGCAAGGACCTGGAGGCCGCGCTGAAGGCCTCGAGTTCGATGCCCTTCTTTTCCGCCCCGCAGGACACGCCTGCCGGCAAGTGCCTCGACGGCGGGGTTGCCAACTCGATCCCCTTCGACCTCGCCCTTTCCCAGGGCTTTGACAAGGTGATCGTTGTTCGCACCCGGCCACGCGACTACCGCAAGAAGCCGACCGGGCGGGTGCTCAAGGAGATGCTAGAGCGCTCCTTCAAGGACTACCCGGCCTTCGCCCAGGCGGCGATCAACCGCCCGGCGATGTACAACGCCCAGGTGGCCGCCCTCGACCAGCTGGAGGCGGCCGGCAAGGCCTACGTGCTCGCCCCGGACAACCTGATCAAGGTCGGCCGGCTGGAGAACAACACCAAGAAGCTGGCGGAGCTCTACCACCAGGGGATGGCCCAGGCCGAGGACCTCCTGACCGAGATCATTGACTACCTGGAAAAGTAACTTTTCCGGTGCCCCGTGAGCGGTTGGCCCTGCCCAGCCGCTTTTTCTTTGCCGGGCGCCGGGGGAACTTGGGGGCCGCCACTTTGTCCCGTGGGTAAAGTGCTTTTTCGCCGCAAATCGCCACCCGCCGAGGTGAAGCGTTTGACCCCCCTTCCCCCCTCCGGTACAATGAATACCGTTAAGAATATCCAAAGTGAGGTTGGTAAAATGCAACGAGTTGCAATTGTCGGAATGGCGCGAACGCCGATCGGAAAGTTTGGGGGCCAGCTCGCCAGCAAGTCGGCCGTTGAGCTAGGAACGATCGCCATCGAGGCCGCCCTCTCCCGGGCCAGGGTCGCCAAGGAACAAGTTGACGAGGTCTACATGGGGATGGCGGTCCAGGCCGGCCAGGGGCAAAACCCGGCCCGCCAGGCCGCCCGCAATGCCGGCCTGGCCGACGCCACCCCGGCGGTGACGATCAACGTCCTCTGCGGGTCGGGGATGGAGGCCGTCTCGATGGCGGCCAAGCAGATCCGCCTTGGTGACGCCGAGGTGATGGTTGCCGGCGGGATGGAAAGCATGTCCAACGCCCCCTACCTCCTGCCCAAGGCCCGCGGTGGCTACCGCTTTGGCGACGGCCAGCTGGTCGACGGCCTGGTCAAGGACGGCCTGACCGACGCCTTCTACGGCTACCCGATGGGGATCACCGCCGAAAACCTCCTCGAGCAGGCGCCAATTGAGCGCGAACGGATCGATGCCTTCGCCCTCCGCAGCCACCAAAAGGCCCGCGCCGCCCAGCAGGCCGGCCGCTTCACCGACGAAATCGTTCCGGTGACGGTCACCACCAAGCAGGGGCCGGTTGAGGTCACCGCAGACGAGGGGGTTCGCGACACCTCAATGGCCGCCCTGGCCAAGCTCAAGCCGGCCTTCAAGGCGGACGGCCAGGTGACCGCTGGCAACGCCGCCAGCCTCAACGACGGCGCCGCCGCCCTGGTGCTGATGGCCGAGGACGCGGCCAAGGCCGCCGGGGCACCGATCCTCGGCTACTGGGTCGACGGCAACCTGACCGGGGTCGACCCGCAGATCATGGGGATTGGCCCCCTCTACGCCAGCCAAAAGCTACTCAAGAAGCACCAGCTGGCGGTGAGCGACCTCGACCTGGTGGAACTCAACGAGGCCTTTGCTTCCCAGGCCCTGCTGACGATCGACCGCCTCGGCCTCGACGAAGCCAAGGTCAACGTCAACGGCGGTGCCCTCGCCCTCGGTCACCCGCTCGGCGATTCCGGGGCGCGGATCATCATCACCCTCCTGGCGGAGATGAACCGTCGCCACGCCCACCGCGGCCTCGCGACCCTCTGCATCGGCGGCGGGATGGGGGCCGCCACGATCATCGAGGGGGCAAACTAATAACAGAACGAAAAAGCGAAAAAGGCGTTGCTCCAAGCGGGGCAACGCCTTTTGTGGTTGACTAGGCATAGTGGTGGGCAATCTTGCCGCAAACGGCGGCCACGATCGCGCCGAGCAGGTCGTCGATGAAGGTGTTGACGTGTTGCTCATCGGTATCGTACTGCTTGATGATCCCCGACTTGACCCGGTCGAGGTAACCGAAGTTGGTGGCGCCAATCGTGCCGTAGATGTTGGAAATCTGCAGGGCCAGGGCCTCGTCGACGCCGAAAACGCCGGCGTCGTTGCGAATGATCGAGAGCAGCGGTTCCCTGATTTCGCCGGCCTCGGCCAGTCGGTCGAGCTCGAGGGCCACCATCGCGTTGTTGAGCAACTCCCGCTTGTGCAAGACGTCCACCAGGGCCGCGTAACACTCGTCGACCGTCAGCGCCGGGATGAACTCCTTTTGCAGGTCGTAGGCGTCCTTGGCCAACTCGCGGAGGTCGACCCCCTTTTGTTTGAGGGTGGTCGTCACGAACTCGAAGGCCTTGGTGTCCGGGTACTTGAACTGCTTGTTATACATCCAACCCACTCCTTTTTACTAAGTTCACTCTTGCCCTAATATACCACAGATCCTAGTTCACAAACATTTTAAACTTCAGGAAGAGGTCGTTGTAGGTCTGGTTCACCCGCTTCGGTAGGTCCTGGTAGACCTGGAGGTGGCGCATCGTTTTCGCGTTCGGGTAGAAGGCCCGGTTGCTGGTGACCTTCTTGCTCAGGTAGCGCTTGGCCACCCGGTTGGGGGTGGCGTAACCGACGTAGCGGGCGTTTTGGGCGGCGTTCTTCGGTTCCAACATGAAGTTAATGAAGGCGTAGGCCGCCTTGACGTTCTTGGCCGCCTTCGGGATGACGAAGCTATCGTACCAGATGTTGCTGCCCTCGCTCGGGACAACGTAGTGGAGGTGGGAGTTGGCGGCCATCATTTCGGCGGCGTCACCCGAGTAGGCCACCCCGATCGCCGCTTCCCCCTGCTCCAGGTAGAGCTTCATTTCGTCGGCCACCACCGCCTTGACGTTCGGGCTCAGCTTCTGCAGTTTCTTCTCGGCCCGCTTGAGGACGCTCGTCTTTTGGCTGTTAACCGACTGCCCCTGGGTGATCAGGGCCACCGCCAGCATGTCGCGGGCGCTGTCCAGCAGCATCACCTGGTTGCGGTAGCGCTTGTCCCAGAGCTGGTTCCAGTGCTTGATCGGCTGCTTGACCAGCTGGTCGTTGTAGACAATCCCCAGGGTCCCCCAGAAGTAGGGCAGCGAGTAGCGGTTGCCCGGGTCGTAGGCCTGGTTGAGCAGGCGCGAATCGAGATTCTTGCGGTTGGGGATCTTGGAAAGGTCCAAGCGCCGCAGGAGGCCGGCCTTCTTGAGCCGCTGGACGGTGTACTCGCTCGGGATCACCAGGTCGTAGCGGGTGCCCCCCTGCTCGAGCTTGGTCAGCATCGCCTCGTTGGAATCGAAGGTTTCGTAGTCGACCTGGTAGCCGGTTTGCTTTTCAAACTTGGTGATCAGGCTGGGATCAATGTAGTCGCCCCAGTTGTAGATCACTAGCGTCTTGGTGGCCGAACTGGCCGCGCTCTGCTTGGCGGTCAGCTGGTGGTTCCAGGCAATCAGGCCACCGATCACGGCCACTAGGGCCAAGGTAGCGGCAATCATCTTCTTCATTTGACGGCCGCCCCCTTCCCCTTAACCGAAAAGCGCGAGTAGATGAAGACCAGGACCAAAGAGACCAAGAACATCACCGTCGAGAGGGCGTTGATTTCGAGGTCAATCCCCTGGCGGGCCCGCGAGTAGATCTCAACGGCCAGGGTCGAGAAGCCGTTGCCGGTGACGAAGAAGGTCACGGCAAAGTCGTCGAGCGAATAGGTCAGCGCCATGAAGAAGCCGGCGCGGATGCCGGGGGCAATCGCCGGGATGGTGACCTGGGAAAAGGCCTGCCAGCGGCTGGCGCCGAGGTCGTAGGCGGCGTCGGTCAGCGAGCGCGGCATTGTCCGCACCTGGGGCAGGACCATCAGGACCACGATCGGGATGCAAAAGGCAATGTGGGAAAGCAGGACCGACCAGAAGCCCAGCTGGACGCCGAGGAAGGTGAAGAAGATCAGGAAGCTGGCCCCGATGATCACGTCCGGCGAAACCATCAGGATGTTGTTTAAGACCAGCAACTGACGGCGGCTCCGCTTGGCCCGGTTGATCGCCAGCGCCCCGCTGGTGCCGATGATCGTCGAAATCAGTGCCGCCAAGAGGGCGATGATCAGGGTGTTGAGGACGATGCTAATCATCCGCGTATCGGCGAAGAGGGTCTGGTAGTGGACCAGCGAGAAGTGCTTGAAGCCGTCCATCCGGCTCCCCGAGGAGAAGGAGTAGTAGATCAAATAAAAGATCGGCAAGTACATCAGGAAAAAGACCAGGGCCAAAAAGAGCCGGCCCAGGGAAAAGAATTTTTTCATCCCCGCTTGCCCCCCTTCTTAACCGCGTTGGCGCCGTCAGTCAGCAACATCACGATCAGCATGGCCACAACCAGGACGACCCCGATCGTTGAGCCCAGCCCCCAGTTCTGGGTGGTCAGGAAGTGCTCCTCGATCGCCGTCCCGAGGGTGATCACCCGGTTCCCCCCGATCAGGCGGGTAATCATGAAGAGGGAGAGGGCCGGGATGAAGACCGCCTGGATGCCGGCCTCCACCCCGCCCTTGGTCAGCGGGAAGATCACCCGCCAGAAAGTCTGGACGCGGCTAGCGCCGAGGTCGAGGCTGGCGTTAATCAGTGAGGGACGGATGCCAACGATCGCGTTGTAGATCGGCAGGACCATGAAGGGCAGCTCGATGTAGGCGGCCACGATCACGAAGGCCGCGTCGGTGAAGAGGAGCTGGTGGCTCCCCAGGCCCAGCGCCTTGGTGAGGGCGTTGAGCGGCCCGCTTTGGCTGAGGATACCGATGAAGGCGTAGGTCTTGAGCAGCAGGTTGATCCAGGTTGGCAGGATCATCAGCGCCAGCCAGAAGTCGCGCCGCTTGAGCTGAGCAATCAGGTAGGCCAGCGGGTAGGCGATCATCAGGGTGATGGCGGTGATCAAGAAGGCGTACCAGACCGAGTTGAGGGTCATCTTCAGGTAGGTGGCCGAGCGGGCGTAGGTCAGGTAGTTTTGGACCGTCAAGTGGCCGTCGAGGCCCAAGAAGGACTGGTAGAAGATCAGCACCAGCGGGGCGATCACGAAGAGGAGCAACCAGAGGTAGTAGGGCAGGGTGAAAAAGAGGCGCCCGAAGTTATGCTTGGTCATGGTCAACCTCCTGGTAGCTGGCAAGCCGGGCGTTGAAGGCCGCCTGGCTCTCCCCCTTGCGCATCACGTGGATGTCCTCGGGATCGAAGGTAATGCCGATTTCCTTGCCGACGGTCGTCTTGTGAATCGAGTTGATCTTCCACTCGTGACCGTCGCGGTCGTGCACCATGATCTGGTAGTCGACCCCGCGGAAGAGCTGGGAGTCAACCGTTGCCGCCAACTTGCCGCTCTCGACCGTCGTGATGTCGAGGTCCTCGGGTCGCAAAACGACCTCCACCGCCTCGCCCGGGGTGATCCCGGCGTCGACGCAGGTGAACTGCTTGCCGTTGATCTCGACCACGAAGTCCTTGACCATCGTTGCCGGGATGATGTTCGATTCGCCGATGAAGTCGGCCACGAAGTGATTGAGCGGCTCGTCGTAGATGTCGACCGGGGTCCCCGACTGCTCGATGTAGCCCTCGTTGATGATCATGATCTGGTCGCTCATCGCCAGCGCCTCTTCCTGGTCGTGGGTCACGAAGATGAAGGTGATCCCGAGTTGGCGCTGCAGCTGGCGCAGTTCGGTCTGCATTTCCTTGCGCAACTTGTGGTCGAGGGCGGACAGGGCCTCGTCGAGCAGGAGGACCTTGGGCCGGTTGGCAATCGCCCGCGCGATCGCGACCCGCTGCTGCTGGCCACCGGAAAGCTCGTCCAGTTCGCGGTGGGCGTAACCGCCGAGGTGGACCAGGGCCAGGGCCTCCTGGGCGCGGAGCTGGATCGCCCGCTTCTTCATCCGCTGTAGGCGGAGGCCAAAGGCAACGTTCTCGAAGACGTTGAGGTTGGGAAAGAGGGCGTAGTCCTGGAAGACGGTGTTGACCTGGCGCTTGTTGGCCGGCAGGTCGTTGATTTGCTTGCCGTCAAAATAGATCGCCCCGCCGTCCGGTTGGTCAAAGCCGGCAATCAAGCGGAGGATCGTCGTCTTCCCCGATCCCGAGGGGCCGAGGATGGTGTAGAACTTCCCCTCTTCGATTTCAAAGGAGATATCCTTCAGAATTTCGGTGTCGCCAAAGCCCTTCTTGACCCCGGCAAATTTCAAAATCGCCAATGTTATCACTTCCCGTTTCTAAGTTTTTTGCTTCGGCAGGGTCGCCACCGGGCTTGCCAAACCGAAAAAATGCGGCCCCGGTCCCTCTTGGGGCAACCGGTACCGCTGGTTTGCTTATTTCTTATTGATCATCTTGATCATCGTCCGTCGCCGCCAGGGCGTCCTTCACCACCTGGGCCAGCTTCTGGCGCAGGTCGGGGGCGAGGTGCTGGATGGC
The DNA here is from genome assembly GCA_944327195.1 of uncultured Limosilactobacillus sp. Classification (GTDB taxonomy): domain Bacteria; phylum Bacillota; class Bacilli; order Lactobacillales; family Lactobacillaceae; genus Limosilactobacillus. The sequence continues at coordinate 28,703 of CALVGV010000011.1, read as the reverse complement.
TACCCCCAGGGCCTCCGGGGTCAGCTGCATGATCGAGGTGAGCAGGTGGTCGAGTTGCTTTTGGTTGGCGCCCGTGGTGCCCTTAAAGCGCTTGGCCAGCACCTGCTCGGCGTTGGCGATCCCCTCGTCAAACAGGGTCTGGTCGCTTGCCACCCACAGTTCCTGGCGGGCAAAGGCACCAAACTCGCGCATGGCCGCAACCGCCCCCTCAGCGCGGGCCTTTTCGGTGGCAAAGGGACCGTTCATCAGAAAGTCCCCCGCCATCGTCAGGTCGCTAACCGGGGTCAGGGGGTGCGGGATCAGGAGGTACTGGTTGAGGTAGGAGGAGACCACCGTCGTGTTGGTCTCTTGCTGATCCTCCGCCACCCCCTCCTCCTTCATGAAGTCGGCAAAGGCGGCCAGGAGGTCGTTGTTAACGACGGCGATTCGCTGCTGGGCCGCCTTGCAGGCCGGGGTCCGCGGTTCGATGTCGGCCAGGTCCTCTAACTCGGCGTAGCGCTGGCGAAAGGCGGTTGGCCTTTCCATACTGGCCGGGAGGCGAAATTCAACCATGATCGCATCGGCCAGCACCATCAACGGCGGTTGCGGCACCACTTCGGCGATCCCCTTGGCCAGGTAGACCGAGACCTGGGTGAAGTTTTCCAGCAGGCGCTGCTGGTTGTCCTCGTCCATCAGGGCCCCGCTAAAGTCGGCCAGGCGGCGGAAGCACTCGCGGGCCACCCGCTCGAGGGTGAAGTTGGTGGTCACGTCCGGCACCAGGGCGATGTTGGCGTTGACCTGGTTGAGGTAGCGCTTGACCTTGGTAGCCGGAAACTGGAAGCCGGCCAGGGTGAGGCTGAGGACCTCGGTGAAGACCAGGTTGGGCTCAACCGTTAAAAAGCTGGGGCCCGGAATCACTATCGGCATCAGCGACCGCGAATTGATGAAGAGCAGGACCGGGGTGGCCTGTAGGCGGCCTGCCTTGACGTACCAAGTGGTTATTGGTCGCTCGGTCCCGGAAATTTCAGCGGTCGGCGCCGGAAAGTCGCGCGCGAGCCGTTGACAAACATTAATCATGCACTAATTCTGCTATATAAAATGTAGCCAAATGTAATCAAACGTCATGCTTGATTACATTTGGGAAAGGATATATATTTCCTTTCTTAAATGTATTTACTGGCGTCATCATTAGTATTCCCATATCCCAACAATGGGGGTAATGACAGTGACTAACTCTTCCAGCATCATGGGGTGAATTCATCACCCCGGGGTGTAGCCCACCCCTAAGCTTGAATTTAGATTAATTGTAATAGATTACGGACGGCATTCTCGTCTCGGTCTAAGCGGGCACCACACGCATAACAAATGTACTCGTTATGTTTTGTGTGGTGCTTTTGATTTCCCATCAAGGTTATCTTATCTTCGCCCGTTTTAACGTGCCCACAGTGGGAACAACGTTGGGTGCTAGGATAAAAGCGATCAGCCAAAACCAAGTCCTTGCCGTACCACTCGCACTTATAAGTTAAAGCGCGACGGAAATAACCAAATAAGGAACGGTGCAAGCCCTTCGAGGCAACATGAGTCATTTGCATCTGCTTAACGGCTAAGTCCTCAATCACGATCTGGTCGAAGTCATTCACCAACTGTGTTGTGAACTTCTGGATTAAGTCGTGTTGGTAATTAGCAATCTTGCGATAATCACGTTGCAACTTGGCTTTCGTTTGCACGTAATTATTGCTTTGCGTTGCCTTCTCGCCGTTCGTATTCCGCTTGCGGGCAAGGGAACGCTGGTAGTGCTTAATCCGCTTATAAAGGCATTGCAGTTTAGCTGGTAAGACATTAAGCTGACCGTTCGGATAGTTGATATTGCCAATCCGCTTTATTAGCCACCAATTCATCGCGAACCTTGCGTTCACTAGGCCTCACCTTCTTGTTTTCGAGCACTAGCAAAGCGTCATACATGTCATTCCACAAGGCAAGTCCTTGGTTCCAACAATACCGCCGATAGTCACATAAATCGTCGAGTGCTTGTCGCATTACTCGGTTGGGATACAGCCTAACCTTTTGTGTCCTGATCGCCATCAATCTCACCACCTAACGTTTCGTCAGTACTAATCTTGTTTTTGTATCTATGCAACCCGTACAAGTGACAAGAGAAAACGTGGATGATACTAATTAAGTCATCAACCAGCTCCTTATCGGGGCTTGTATCAACGTTGTCTAGCACCATTGGTTGGTGTTCGATAGGCTTTCAGGAATCCCAGCGTTGCAAGGTTAAAACGGTAACGCCAAGCCGTTCCGCCATCCCTTTTGGCTTAATCATCTTCTTGGGCATAGTATCATCTCCACATTTGTCCTTTCAGATGAAATTATACCCCATTTGATGATATTTAATTATCTATTTGTTAATCATTCCTTCCTCCTCCCTTTTAGCCAAACAGGCGGGCCCAGAAGCCACGCTTCTTCTTCGGCGCCGGGACTTCCTCCGGAGTCGGCGCCGCCGGCTTTGGCTTCAGTTGCGGATTATCGATTCCAATCCACTTGTAGAAGGCCGGGGCCTTGATTTCGACGAACTTACCGGTCTTGCCGTTGATCCCGTCGACGCAGAGCTCCACCGGCAGGGCGTTGCGGTACTCCTCAACCGAATCGGCCGTGTAGCCGTTGAAGGTAGTCAGCTTGGTGATGTCAAAAATCAGGCTGTTCTTTTCCGGCCGGAAGCGGAATTTCTCTTCCTTGGCTAGGTAGAGCTTGGCCCACTTGCTGCGGGTATTTTCGCCGAAGTCGTCGCAGAGACCATCGGCAAAGTATTCCGGCACCGGCATGTCGGCCAGCTTGTAGTAGTCGCGGAAGATCTTGCGGGTCATCGCCAAGAAGTCGAGCTGACCGGTCTTGGCGTCAAACATCCGCCAAGGAGTGCCGTCGTCCTCCAGAAGGCCGGCCATCCGGACGACGAAGTCCTTGAAGAGGGTGTTATCCAACTGCTGGCGAACGCCGAAGATGTACTTGGCCGCGGCGGCCTTCTTTTCGCCGTCGACCACCTTGTCGAGTTGTAAATAGTAGGTGCGGCGGGCGGTTTCCCGCTGCATGGTGAAACCGGAATTGTAGTTGGTGGTCCCGATCAGCGGCGCCACCGGCTTTGGCGAGTTGACCAGCTGGTTCATCGTGTCGACGATCAGCCGGCGGCTGTACTGGTGCTGCTGGAAGAAGTAGGGCTCGATCTCGTCAATCAAAACCGGGTAGGTACTCCCCTGCTTCATGTAGCTTTCCAGGGCCTGAACGGTCTTGGCCTTGCGCTGGTTGGCGTTCATTGGGTAGATCGTCCCGAAGTCGATCATCGACTTGTCACTCCCCCAGGTCAGCTGGTTGATGATCCGCAAAAGGGTCGATTTGCCCGAGCCGGCGCTAGCACCGAGGATCAGAAAGTTCGGGATGTCGTTGCCGTCCTCCGGGTTGAGGCTGGCCTTCTCGCGGATTTCCCAGAGGAAGGGGGCGGTGAAGGCGTAAAGGATCGCCTCGTAGAAGCGCTTGCCGTATTCGGGGGTGTAATCGACCACGAACTGGGCATAGCCGTCCATCACCGCCGCCAGTTGCTGGAGGCTGCGCTTGATTTGCGAGATCGGCGCGAGCTGGCCGAAGGGCACCGGGTAGGTCCCGGTATCGTTTGGCGTGTAGAGGCCGGTGTGGTTGTGGGTGATGTTGCGCTCGAGCGGCCGGTCGTAGAGGAAGGTGGTGTACTTCTTTTCCACCGCCAGGTCCTGAGGAGAAACCGCCGCCCGCATTTCGTCGTGAATTTGCTTGGCAATCTGCTCGCGGCCCTTGATCTTTGGCCGGGCCGCCCGCGGGGAAACCGCCTGCTTTTGGAGCTTGAGGACGGCGCTGCGCTGCTTGATTTCCCGTTCGGCGGTCTCCACGTCGCGTGAGCGGTTGAGGGTCACGTTCCGCATCCCCAGGGTCACGTCGGCCCGCAGGAGGTTGCGGTCGAGCTGGTGCTGGAGGTCGTTGACCAGCAGGTCGGTCATCTCGTCTTCGACCAGCTGGTCGGTGACCTCGTTGGGCAGGATGATGACGTTGCCGCCCTCCTCGCCGGCCTTCTTCTGCTCCTTGAGCTGGTTTTCGGCCGTCGTCAGCAGTTGGTTGGAGAAATATGGTACCAGCACCGGTCGTAAGTCGAGCTTGAAGTGCTCCAGCAGGTTGGCAAAGAGCGGGTCGTCGTCGAGGACGATGACCTCCTCGAAGCGGTTGTATTCGGGGTCAAAGGCCGGTTCAATCAGATCCACCGACCCCAGCACCACCCGGGTGTGTTGGCTTTGCGGGTTGGAGAGGAGGTAGAAGCGGGAATGGAGGGCCTGGGTGGGCGCCACCTCAACCTTGAGGATCCCAGCCAAGGCCATCATCTGCAGCTGGCTCGACAGGCGCAAGAAGAGCTTGGTTGCCTCCTTATTGGCGACCGCCAGCATTGCCGTCGTCAGGGCGTCCTTGGTGATCGTCTCCATTGAGGTGTAGTGGTGCGGTCCCTGGGGCTGACCGAGGGCGAGCTCAAGCTGGACGAAGTTGCTCAGGTACTTGTTCAAAAAGCCCGCGCTCAGCTGCCCGGTGACGGCCGTTAACTGGGGATAGGTCGCCGCATCAAAGATTTCCTTGATCGTCATCGCCTGATTTTGGTGATTGTGGACCACGTGAATCCGCTTGTTCGATGAGGTGTCCAGTTCGCTTCCCATGTGCTCTGCTCCAATCTTTTGGTAATTAATTTCATTTTCGACTATTTGGCGGGCATTTGCAAGCCTTGGCGCGCTTTTTTGCCAAGAAGAAGGCGGCGGGCTGGGCCGCAGGATAGCAAAAGAGGCCGGGGACTTTCCCGACCTCAGTTTAACTTCGTTGGCAAATTAGCGGTCACTAACGACCAGGTAGGTGCATTCGACCGGCCCGTGGACGCCGACCACCAGCTCCATTTCGATGTCCCCCGAGTTGGACGGCCCGGAAATGAAGTTCAGCGCCGAACTAGCCAGCCCGTCCTGGTAGGCGGCCTCGTACTTTTCCACCGCCTGGCGGGTTGAGCGGACCAGCCCGCTCTGCGGCACAATGGCCAGGTAGCGTTCCGGCAGGTAGTTGAAGGCCCGACCCTGGGCCGGACTGGTCGGAACGGTGATCGTCCCGGTGGCCGCAATCAGGTAGTCGGCAAAGCCCACCGCCACGTCGGCCTGGTTGGCGTTTTCGGCGTTTTGCCGCCGGTCCGCCGGGTCACTCGACCAGCGGGCCACCGTCACGCCGGCCGGCTGCTTGGCCCAGTCGGCCAGCTCGTATTGGGCCCACCGCTTCGCGGTTACCCCGGGCAGGATTAAGCGCTTGGCGCCGGTTTCCTTCAGGTATTGGTCTAAGAAGGCGGCGAGCTCCGCGGCCGGCTTGACGACTACCTTGGCCGCCACCGCCTCGCTGTTCTTCTTGGCCGTGGCCAGCAGGTCGGCCCCCTCCTGATCGGCGAGTACCTGGTGAGGTAGGTCGTTGACCGGGGCCAACGGCTTGACCGCGTGGCGCGGCCGACCGGCCTGCTTGGCGAGCCGGTTCAAGAATTGCTCGCGGTTTTCCTTGCTGTTTGCTTGGGCCAGTAAATCAGTCATCTTGCTTGGCCTCCCTTTCCTTTACCACCGGGGCCGTGTCAACCGGGGTGTGTTGCTTGTACCAGTGCCGGAAGTTCTCCTTCTTCTTCGGCGGGGTTGGAATGTCCCGCAAGTCGGACCAGCCGTGAACCAGCTTCGGGGCCGCCTTTGGCAGGTGGTTGATCTTGCCGCCCTCGTACATCCCGGTGACGTCCTGGGCGGTCTGCGGCTTGCTGAAGGGGGCACTAGCGGTGTGGGCCATCCCCATCGCCGACTTGAAAAGGGCCGGCGACCCGGTGCCGACGCCCACCATCTTAAGGATCAGGTTGGTCATCGAGTGGTCGCGGTGCTGCTCGTCCATCTCAACGATCCGGTGCTTGCGAATCAGCTCGTGGAGCGGGATCTTGACCGGGCAGGTTTCGGTGCAGGCCGCGCACAAAGAGCAGGCGTAGGGCAACTCGCCAAATTGGTCGTAGCCGCCGAGGATCGGCGACAGAACCTTGCCGACCGGCCCCGGGTAGATCGACCCGTAGCCCTTGCCGCCGATGTGGCGGTAGATCGGGCAAACGTTCAGGCAGGCCCCACAACGGATGCACCGCAGGATCGGTTCGAAGTCGGTCCCCAGGGCCTTGGAGCGGCCGTTGTCGACGACGACCACCCAAAAGTCGTCCGGGCCGTCAACCTCGCCCGCCGCCTTTGGACCGGAGAAGGTGCAGTAGGTGGTGAGCTTTTGGCCGACCGCCGAGCGGGCCAGCATGTTTGCCAAGACCTCGGCCTCCTTCATCGACGGCACGATCCGCTCCATCCCCATCACGACCACCTGGGTCTTCGGCATCGCCATCGTGATGTCGGCGTTCCCCTCGTTGGTGTCGAGGTTGATCATCCCCTGGTCAGCAATCGCGAAGTTGCAGCCGGTGATGCCAAAGTCGGCCTCCATGAAGTAGTCGCGGAGGTAGCCGCGGACGAAGCGGGCCAGGTGGGCCGGGTCGTTGTCTCCCTGGTAGCCCAGCTTTTCAAACTCGGCCTTGATCTGATCACGGTTCTTGTGGAGGGTCGGGAAGACGATGTGGGTCGGTTCGTCGAAGTTGTCCTCCTGGAGGATGAACTCGGCCAGGTCGCTTTCCAAGACGTCGACGTCGGGCAGGGCGCGGAGGGCCTTGTCGATGCCGATTTCGGTCGTCACCATCGACTTGGACTTGACCACCTTGTGGGCCTGCTTCTTTTGCACCAGCTGGGTAATGAAGTCGCGGGCCTCCTGTTCGGTTTGGGCGAAGAAAACGTGGCCGCCCTTCTTCTCAACGTTACCGGCAAACTCCTCCAGGTAGTCGGGTAGGTAGGTCAGCACGTGCTGGCGGATCTGGGCGGCCAGGTCGCGCCACTCGTTCCAGTGGCCCATTTCCCGCCGAGCCTGGGTCCGCTTGATAAACTGGGCGTCCTGGGCCTTGGCCACGGCCGCTTGCATGAAGTGGTCCTGCTTGGCTTCCTCCACCCGTTCCAGGAACGGCTTATCGCTGGTTGAAATTCCCATTTAAAACACCCCTTCCCCGTTGGCTGGTACAACTGCTTCGTCCGTGTCGGCCAGGTACTTAATCCGGCTTGGATCAACGTTGTGGTTGAGCACCTCGGCGATGTGCATTACCTTAATCTTGTGGCCGAGCCGGTTCATCCGCCCGGCGATGTTCATCAGGCACGGTTCCTCGGTCCCCACCAGGATCTCGGCCTTGGTGTCGACGATTTTTTCGACCTTTTCGTCGACCATCGGGCCTGAGGTTTCGGGGTGCTTGGCCGAGAAGGTCCCCCCAAAGCCGCAACAGAACTGAACCCCTTCCAGCGGGATCCGCTGGAGGTCCTTAACGTGATCGATCAGGACAAAGGGCGCCGTTCGTTCGCCGATCAGCCGGGTCATGTGGCAGGAACGGTGAACGGTAACGGTGGCGTCCAGTTCGGCCCCGCAGTCGACAACGCCGAGCACCCGGTAAATGAACTGGGTGAACTCGTAGATCTTGCTAGCAACCTCCTTGGCCCGCGGCCCGTAGACCGGGTCATCCTTTAAAATGTCCTGATACTCCTTGATCATAAAGATGCAGGAGCCCGACGGCCCGACGATGTAGTCGGCGTCCATGCTCAAGAGGGCGTCGATTTCGTTCTTGAAGGTCTTTTGCGACCCCTTGGCGTAGCCGCTGTTGTAGGTTGGCTGGCCGCAACAAACCTGTTGCTCCGGCAAAACCGTTTCACAGCCCAAGCGTTCGAGCACCTCGACCATGGCCTGACCAACGTTGGGAAAGAGCAGGTCGACCATGCAGGTGGAAAAGATGCATACCCGTGGCTTCTTCATATTTTTCGCCCACCCCCCGACGGAATGGGCGGCCACCTCCCTTGTATATAAAAGATAGTTCGCTTTTCACCGTTATTATACCCCCCGAGAAAGGATCAAGAAAAGGATTTCTTCACAAATCGTTAATCGGGTTAAAAGCTTTCCTGGCGGGGATTTGTCGATATTCATAACTGGAATATTTCACATTCTCAAGGCGAATATTTTGCCGAAAACGCCGGTCCGATTGTTCCGGATCCAACAAATTTGGGTCCGACGGTGAAACCGCTTTTAACTTTCGCTATAATAGAGGGTAAGCAAACAAAAGGAGGAACTGAAGATGGTTCGCATTGCACCCTTTGGCGTCGAGGCCTGGTTGAACAAGTGGGAAAAGCAGGCTCGCTACGATATTTCTCAGAGCACGATCGCCTCGTTGACTCTCGACGAGCTCTTTTCCCTAAGCGGTGACAACGCGGCATCCGTCCTTGCCCCGGCCGTGACGGAGAAACAAAACTACGGTTGGATCGAGGGCTCGCCGGCCTTCAAGCAGGCGGTCGCCAGCCTCTACCAACGGGTTCCGGCCGACAACGTTCTTCAAACCAACGGGGCCACCGGCGCCAACCTGCTGGCCCTGTATTCACTGGTCGAAGCCGGCGACCACGTGATTGCCGAGTATCCCTCCTACCAGCAGCTCTACGATCTCCCCCGCGCCCTCGGGGCGGACATTTCTTACTGGCGAATCCACGAGGAAGACCGGTGGTACCCGGACCTGGCGGAGCTGGTCCGCCTGATCAAGCCGACCACCAAGCTGATCTGCCTCAACAACGCCAACAACCCCACCGGGACGGTCCTCGACCGCCCCTTCCTGGAAAAGGTGGTGGAACTCGCGCGGACCGTCGGCGCCTACGTCCTGGTCGACGAGGTCTACCAGCCGCTCGACGATCACGACTTCACCCCAATCGTCGACCTCTATGAGCGGGGAATCAGCACCAACTCCCTTTCCAAGACCTACTCCCTGCCCGGCCTGCGGATCGGCTGGATCGTCACCCCTGATCCCCAGCTGACCGACCGCTTCCGCTCCATGCGCGACTACACGATGATCTGCGGCGGGGTCTTCAACGACCGGCTGGCCACCTACGCCCTTGAGCACCGCGAGGCCATCCTGCGCCGCAACCGCCAGTTGGTTCAGGCCAACCTGGCCATCTACCGGGACTGGGTCGACCAGGAGGACCGGGTCAGCCTGGTGGTCCCGCAGGCGGTCTCGACCTCCTTCCCCCGCCTTAAGATCGCCGAAGACACCACCAGCTTCTGCCTGAAGCTCCTCCAGGAGGAGGGGGTTCTGCTCGTGCCGGGGGAGGCCTTCGATACCCCGGGCCACGTCCGGCTTGGCTACTGTGCCCCCACCCCGGTGCTGAAGGAGGGGCTTGCGCGCCTGTCGCGCTTCCTGCACCGCCAAGATTGAGCCCAACGCAAAACGTCCCGCAACCAAAGTGGCTGCGGGACGTTTTTTCGTTGTCAGTTTATTTCCTAACCGTGCACGCCAAGGGCGATCTTGGCAAAGCGGCTCATCTTCGAGAGGTCCCAGACCGGCTCCCAGACCAGGTTGATCTGGCACTCCTTGACCCCCTCGACGTCGCAAACCGCCTTGGTGATCGAATCGTGAAGCATGTCGCCCAACGGGCAGCCCATCGTCGTCAGGGTCATCGTGACCACGCAGGTGCCCTCCTCGTCAACCTTCACGTCGTAGATCAGGCCGAGGTTGACCAAGTCAATCCCCAACTCGGGGTCGATCACGTCCTCCAGGGCCGTCATTACCTTGTTTTCTAGCGGGCTGTACTCGCGCTCTTCCGCTTGTTCTTCGCTTGCCATCTCGGGGCCTCCTCTGACCGGCACCGCGGTAGACCACCCCGGCGCCGGTACCGTTATTAATTATAAGAATAGCACAAATGTAAGCGGATTTTCAATCCCCTTCTGAGCGCTAGAGGCGGCGCTTCAGGGCCGGCAAGACCAGCACGGCCACCACCACCCCGGCGAGGGCCTGCAGGAGGTTGGTGGCAATCCCCAGTACCCCGGCCGTCCAGGTGTAGAGCAGGGAATCGGCAAAGAAGTAGCCGACCACCATCACCAGGCCCCCGAGGAAAAGGGCAAGGGCCTGGCCCCACTTGGTCTTGCCGAAGTGACGGGTCAGCCAGCCGGCGACGAGCCCCTCAAGACCGTGGGCCAAAAAGGAGAAGGGGGCGTACTGGGCATAACCGGAAATCAGGTCCAGAAAGGCCGCCCCCAGGCCCCCCACCAGCCCGCCGGCCAACGGGCCAAAGAGGGCGGCGGCGATCAGAATGCTGGCGTCGGAAAGGTTGATGTTGCCGTGGGTCCAGGGGATCGGTAGCAGGAAAAAGCGGCCACAGACGATGGTCAGGGCTAACAGCAAAGCCAGCAGGACGCTTCGCTTGGTACGACTAGTGTTCATCGGTAATTTCCTCCCGGGTCAATTCTCTCAGTAGTGGTTGCAAGACAAGGCCGTCGCGCCGCTCTGCAGGATCTAGGCGGGCGGTGGCGGCAATGGCGCGGGTCAGCAGGTCCTGGGCACGGTGAACGGCTCCCAAAAAGGGCCGGCCCCGAACCAGCTCCGCCAGCAGGAGGCTGGCAAAGGCGTCGCCGGCCCCGGTAAAGTGCCCCTGGTAGCCCGGGCCGCCGGTGAAGCGGGCCGTTCCGGCCGTCAGCACCAGGCAGCCAACCTGACCGTCGCGGTGGACGCCGGTGACCACCAGCGGGGCGGTGATCCCCTGCCCCCGGAGCCGCTCCCCGGCCGCCACCATTGCCGCTTCCGCCGGCTCACTCTTCCATTCCTGCCCCGCCAGGAGGCCCAGCTCGGTCCAGTTGGGGGTCAGGATGGTGGCCAGGCGGGCAACCGGCAAGAAGGCCGCCCGGGTGGCCGGGCCCAACCCTGGATAATAACTCCCCTGGTCGCCGAGCACCGGGTCAACCAGGCGGAGCGGGGCCGGCAGTTGATCGAGCAGGGCCGGCAAGCGGCGGAGATTCTCCAGCGAGCCCGGGTAACCCACCAGCAGACCGGCAAAGGAAACCCGCTGGGTGCGCCAGTGGGCCGCGCTAGCCGCCATGAAGTTGCCGAGCGGGAGCTGGACCGGTCGGCCGAAGCCCTCGGTCTGAGTCGAGAGGATTGCCGTCGGCAGGGTGGCCGGGCGCACCCCCGCCGCCGTCAGGATTGGCAGGGCGGCGGTGGCCGAAATTTGGTTCAACAAGGACAGGTCTTCAATCAGCAACACCCGCTTCACCGGTTCACGCCTCCGTTCGTCGTTTTCAGAAAGGATACCACAGGCCCCACTTGAATAAAAGTCCCTTTTCGGATTACATGCACAAAAAGGGCGGCCAGAAAGAAGCAATCTCTTTCCGGCCGCCCTGGCTAGCCAGCCTGCTGGCCCATCCCCCTGGCTTTAATTACAAGTGGGCACTGATAATTTTCTGCATAGGGGAAGTCTCGTCTTCAGCAATCTTCTTGGCTTTTTCAAGCCTAGTCGATCTTGCGCTTCGGGTTGAGCAGGTTCATCGGGTCGAAGAGGGCCTTGATCTGGTGTTGCAGGTAGTCGAGGTCCGGCCCGAGTTCAACGTTGTTCCACTGGTTCTTCAGCATCCCCACGGCGTGCTCGCCGGAGATCGTGCCGCCCAGTTCAAGCGCTTTGGTGAACATCCGCCGGAGGGCCACCGTGACCGCCTGCGGGGCCTCGGCCTGATCCTTATCCCAGGTCAAGGTCGGGTGGAGGTTGCCGTCACCGGCGTGGCCGGCGGTGAAGATCTCGACCCCCTCTTCCTTGCCGACCTGCTGGATGTAGGCCACCAGTTCCGCCATCTTTGAGGTTGGCACCGCCATGTCCTCCATCACCGCGTTGCGGCTGGTGAAGATCGCCGGCAACATCGCCTGGCGAACGGCGATGATCTTTTCCTGGTCGGCCTCGTCGGTCGTCAGCTGGACGTTCACCGCCCCGAAGTCGGCCAGGGTTTGCTTGACGATCTGCTCCCCCTCCGGGCTGATCGAGTCGACCCGCAGAATCAGGGCCGCGCCGGACTTGCTGGCGTAGTCGGTCCCCTTGTAGGCATCGATCGCCTTGAGGGTGTTCTCGTCCATCGCCTCCAGCATCGCCGGGTAGAGGCCGGACATCCGCAGGGCGGTCGTGGCCTTGGCCAGGGTTGGCATGTCCTTAAAGAAGGCCAGCCCCATCAGCGACTTACCCAGCGGGAGCGGCATCAGCTTGACGGTGGCCTCGACCACCACCCCGAGGGTCCCCTCGGAGCCAACGAAGAGCTGGGTCAGGTCGTAGCCAAAGGCCTGCTTGGTGGTCTTACCGCCGAGCTTGAGCACCCGCCCGTCGGCCAGGACGACCGTCAGCCCCAGGACGTTGTCGCGGGTCGAACCGTAGCGGACCCCACTCAGGCCACCGGCGTTGGTGCCGATGTTGCCGCCGATCCCCGACATCGGCTTGGAAGCCGGGTCCGGGGCGTAGAAAAGACCGTGCTTGCGGGCCTCCTTGTCGAGGTCGCCGTTGATGACCCCGGGTTGAACGACCGCATAGGCGTCAGCGGTGTTCAGCTCGAGGATCTTGTCCATCTGGGCCGTCGAGAGGAGCAGGGCGCCGGAAACGGCGTCGGCCCCGATGACGGTCGAGGTGAAGCGGTTCTGGGTGACGACCGGCAAGTGGAACTGGCGGGCCACCTTCATGACCCCCTGCACATCGGCAACCGACTTGGCTGAAATGAAGGCCAGGGCCGGGGCGTGTTGGCCGGCCACCTGGGCGCTGTAGGACTGGTGCTGGAGGGTTTCCTCGTCGGTTTGAACCGTGCCGGCGGTTACGTTTTGCTTGAGGGCGGCTAAGATATCAGCTTGATCATAGGCGGAAAATTGATTTGCCATTTCTTCCACTTCCCTTTCTAAAATTTTTGCTTACTTGATTACACCTGTCATTGTAGCACTTACTTTTTGTGAGTTAAAGAGAAATGTTATAAAAACTAGTACAAGTTTTCGGACGCAAAAAGGGCCGGGAAGGAAAACGCCTCCTCCCCGGCCCCAAATCGGCTTTGTGCATATAAATGTCTGATCGATTACTCGCCCTTGGCAAGCGCCGCTTCCAGTTCGGCTCGGTAGTCACCGTAACCGGCCGTTTCTAGCTCGGCCAGCGGAATGAAGCGGAGGGCCGCCGAATTGATGCAGTAGCGCAGGCCCCCCTGGTTAACCGGTCCGTCGGTGAAGACGTGACCGAGGTGGGAATCGGCCTGCGGGCTGCGCACCTCGGTTCGCTCCATCCCGAAGGACTGGTCGCGGTGCATGGTGAGCTTGGTCACCGGCTTGGTGAAGGCCGGCCACCCGCAACCGGAGTCGTACTTGGTGGTGGAAAGAAAGAGCGGCTCGCCGCTGACCACGTCGACGTAGAGGCCCGGCTCAAAGAAGTGGTCGTACTCGCCGCTGAAGGGCCGCTCGGTGGCGGCGTGCTGGGTTACCTCGTACTGGAGCGGGCTCAGCTTCTTCAATTGGGCTTGCTTATCCATTCTTGATACCCCCTAGCAGTCGTGGGCTTGCCCGGCCAGGTTCGTTGCCGGAACCTGGGCAAGGTCAACCACTTCCATGTTGTCGCAAAGGACCCCCTGGGGAGACTTGAGCGGCATCGTGAAGAAGGTCGGTTCAAAGTCGAGGGTCATCTCCTCAGCGTACTGCGGCTTGGTGTACCCCTTGTAGTAAACCTCCCCGAGGTTCGAGGAGAAGTGGGCGTCAAAGTCCGGTAATTCTTGGTCTTGGTCAACGAAGACCAGCTTAAAGTTGACGTCGAGCGAGCAGTTGCCCAAAGCGGAGAAGGGCCCCACCCCATCGTCAAAATCAAGAACCAGCTTCTTGGTTGGGCTCAGGTAGCGAGCCAGGCGCTTCTTGGCAGCATCAGTAAAGGTAAGCTTCATGATAATCCCTCGCTTTCAATTGATGCTTCCATTATAGTGTTACTTACTAAAAATTAGCAAAGAATCTGCTCACCCCGCCAAAAAGCAGTGGCGCCGGGAAGTAATCCTCCCGGCGCCACTGCTCGCGCTAACGATATGATTGGAATTAAACACAATGAAATTAGGTCATCCCCACAGGGGAACCGGGATCAGCCCGGCAGGCGCTACTTCATGAACAGGGCGTAGTAGATTGGTACCAACACGTCCATGGCAACCGCGATCCCAACGACGGCAACCGAAGCCATCGCCCCTTGAATGGACCCGAGTTGAACGGCCTTGGCAGAACCAACCGTGTGGCCGGCAGAGCCAAGCCCAAGCCCGGTCCCGACCTTCGGGATTTGCTTGAGCCGCAGGACCTTGATCAGGAATTCGGCCAGGGCGTAGATAACCACGGCGTTGAGGATACATGCCATCGCGGTAACGGCAGAGTCGCCACCGATCCCGGCTGCAACAGGCATCGCCACGGCCGTCGTTGCGGCTTGCGGCAGCATTGCGGCCGTCGAGGTTGCCGACAGGCCGAAGAGCTTGCAGACAAGGTGGATCCCAAAGAGGGAAATGAAGCCCCCAATGAACAGGGTCAAGATAGCGTCAAACCAATACTTCTTGAAGACGTCGTTCCGCCGGTACAACGGGATGGCAAAGGCCATCGTGGCCGGGTTCAGGAACCAGAAGATGATGTCACCACCCGGCTTGTAGTAGGCCTTGTAAACCGTAGCCGTCGTTGAGCCGGTAACCTTGGCCCAAATCATCAGGATCACGATCCCCAGAACCATCCCGACCAGAAGCGGGGTGAACAGGAAGAACCCATTCGTCTTGTCAAACAGCCATTGCCCGATCAGGTAAACGAGCAAGGAAATGAAGATCCCCGTGAAGGGAAGAACCAATACCGCATCCATTTTAGTTGCCCCCCTTTTCGCTTTCTTCTTCATCATCGGTCCGCCCGGTGATCTTTTGGTGAATCTTAATGATCAGGGCACCAACGTAGGCGATTACCACCAAGATGATGATCGTGGCGATCACCGAAACGATGATGTCTTGCAGCCCTTCCCGCTTCATCAAGCCGAGGCTCCCGGCCAGTTGAATCCCAGACGGGACGAACATGAAGGCAATCAGGCTAATCATCAGGTCCCCAAACTTTTCAACCTGTTCCAACTTCACGATGTGGGTGGCCAACAGGATGTAAAGGATGACCATCCCGATCAGCGGGGTTGGCACAACGAAGCTAGCCGGGAACAAACTGGAAATCAAAGAAGAGACAAAAAGGATTGCGGCAAAGATCCCCATTTGAACCAGGATCGGGGCCGCCTTCTTTTCAGCAGGCTTCTTTTCCATCGCAACTTCCTCCTCTCGCGCAATCCGGTTCTGCCCAGGTAAAATAATGGCACAAAGATTAAAGTTAAACAGAACCTTCACAAACAACAAATCGATAATCACTTCACCTGGATAACGATTACATTATAAGCTGATTTCCCCTTTTCCGGGGCTTTTTATCACGAAGACACCGAAATTGACCGCCAAATGCCATTAGTAACTCGCGAGTTGCCCACCGAAATAGTTGCTCACCGAGCCCGTTTGTGCTCCATTGATCAAAATTTGTTAACAGAAAAGGGAACCTGGCCACTGCCAAGTCCCCTTCAAGGAAAACGTTATTGCTTAGTTCAGCCCGAGGGCCTGCTTGAGCTCGGCCACGTAGGAGCGGCTGACCGGAACCTTGCTGCCCTCAATCATCGTCAGCTCGTAGGTGTGGTTGGCCGCCGGCTGGAGCTCACGGATCTGGTTGAGGTTGACCACGAAGGAGCGGTGCACCTTCAAGAAGTGGTCCGGGGCCAGCTGCTCGGAAATGCTGGCCAGGGTCTGGCGGCTGACCACCTGGCGGCCGTCCTTGGTGTGGAGGTAAACGTTGCCCCCCTGGGCCTCCAGGTAGGACAGTTGCCCCTTCAAGATCACCACCGTCCGGTCCTCGCTGGCCACCGACAGGCGCGGGTTCTCCGGACTTGCTCCGGCCGGAACCGGGCTCTTCCCCCGCCGGCGGCTGACCCGGTCAATCGCCTCCTTGATCCGGTCCTCGTCGAAGGGCTTGAGGACGTAGTCGAGGGCGTCGGCCTCAAAGGCATCGAGGGCGTACTGGTCGTAGGCGGTGGCGAAAATCACCGCCGGCGGGGTCGGTTGACGCTTCCAGTGCTTGGCCAGGGCCATCCCGTTGCCGTCGCCGAGCTTGATGTCCAAGAAGACCAGGTCGGGGTGGACCTCGTCAACCATCCGGTCGGCCTCGGCGGCCCCCTCGGCCTCAAAGACGGCGGTGACCGCCGGGTGCCCCTCCACTAGGTAGCGGAGTTCGCTGCGGGCCAGTGGTTCATCGTCAACGATCAGGAGTTTCATCGGTCGTCATCCTTTCTGCGCGGGTTGTTGACTGCTTCAATTGGTACGGGAGGCGCATCGTCACCGTCGTCCCCCCCGGGCCGGTTTGAATCTCCAGGCCCGTGTGGGGGTCGTAGAGGCCGTGGAGGCGCTCGTTTAGGTTCTGCAGGGCGGTCCCGCTCCCCTTCTCGGAGGCAACCACCTGCTTGCCAAGCTTGGGCAGGAGGGCCGGGTCAATCCCGTGCCCGTTATCGGTGACGCTGATCTTGAGCTGGTCGCCCAGCTTGGTGATCGTCACCGTCACCCGGTTGCCGTGCTTGCGCTGGCCGAAGGCGTGGCGGATGGCGTTTTCCACCAGCACCTGGATCGAGAAGGGCGGGATCAGGGCCGCCGCCGGGAAGTCGGAAAAGTGAACCGTGTACTTATCCGGGAAGCGGGCCTGTTCGAGGGCCAGGTAGGCCTGAACGTGCTCGTATTCCTGGGACAGTGGGATCAGGGTTTGGCGGGCCCCCATCAGGTTGTCGCGGAAGTAGGTGCTCAAGGACAAGAGGAGGCGGCGGGCCTCGCCTTGGTCCTGGCGCATCACGGCGACAATCGTGTTGATGGCGTTAAAGAAGAAGTGGGGGTTGACCTGGGACTGGAGCGATTTGATCTCGACGTCGCGGAGGAGTTCGGTTTGGTAGCTAGCCTCGCCGAGCATGATCTGGGTGGCCAGAATCTGGCCAATCCCGGTTCCAAGCTGGATCTCGACCGGGGTCAGCCGCCAGCGCTGGGCAAAGTAGAGCTTGAGGGTGCCGATCGTGTCACCGTTGACGATCAGCGGCACCACCACCGCCGATTGGAGGGGGCAGTTGCGGTGCTGACAGCCAATTTCGTGGGAATTTTCGGCCACCGCGACCGTCCCCTCCTCCATTGCCCGAAAGGAGAGGGCGGTCGAGATCGGCTGGTCAACCCGGTGGTGATCACTGCCGACCCCCTCAAAGGCCAGGATCCGGTGGCGGTCGGTAATGCTGACGGCGTCAAAGCTGGTGTACTGGTTGATCAGGTGGACCACCGTCTGGGCCGCGGCGGCGGTGAAGCCGTGGCGAAAGACCGGGAGAGTGCTCAGGGCCAGGTTCAAGACCGCCCGCGTTTGCTCGGCCTGGGCCGCCATTTCCTGCTGGAAGAAGAGGCGGATGATCGACAAGAAGACCGAGGTCCCCAGCGAAGAGATCAGAATCATCGGCACGGCAATGAAGTGGACCAGGGTCCAGCCGGTCGGGCTGAAGAAGAGGATGAAGGTCATCTGAATCAGTTCCATCAAGAGGCCGATGATGAAGCCGTTGCCGGTTTCGAGCGGCGAGAAGCGTTGCTGGCGCTTGTCGTAAAAGCAGCCCGCCAGCAGGCCGATCAGGGCCGAGCTGGGAATGTAGAAGAGGGCCTCGGGAATGAAGCTTTCCTGGGCCGCCCGCGACAGGCCGGCAATCAGGCCGACGCTCCCCCCAACCGCCGGGCCACCAACGATCCCAGCCACCGTGACCGTCAGAATCCGGATGTTGGCGATCGAGTAGCCGTGGGGAATCGAGAGCAGGAGCGGCTTGGTGATGATCCGGTTATCGGGGGTGATCAAAATGGCGGTGTAGTTGGCAATCACCGCAAAGATGGCGAAGATGATCGTCAGCCCCACCCGGTTGCGAAGGGTGGGCACCAGCAACATCCGACGAAAGGCGGGAATGTTAACCAAGACAAAGCCAAGCATGATCACCAACCCCACCTGCTTGGCCAGTAAAATCGATAGGTTTACCATGACGTTCACCGGTCAATAACGCAAAATAAGGTCACCGCCGCAGCGAGTGACCTTATCAGTGCTGTTATTGCAAATGGCTAGCCAAGGGCTTCCGTCAACGGCGGAACCACTTGCTTCTTGCGGGAAACCACGCCCGGCAGGTTGATCCGCTTGTTGGCGCCTAGTTCCTTGCCAAAGGCCTGGGCCACCTTGTCGGCTTCCTTGCCGACGATCAGCAGGTCGGAGTCGCTGTTGAGGATGTTGGTAACGATCAGGACGAAGGTGTCGTAGCCGTTTTCGCTCATCAGTGATTCCATTGCCTTTTCCAGGTCGGCCTGGCGGGCAAAGACGTCGTTTAGGTCAACCGTGTTCACTTGGCCGATCCGCAGGGTCAAGTCCCCCATTTCGAAGGTCTTGGCGTCGCCGTCAACGATGTCGTTGTCGCTCTTAGCGGCCAGGTTGGTCCCAGCCTTGAGCATGTCCAGCCCGTATTGTTCGTAGTCAACCCCGGCCAGCTTGGCAAGGGCGTAAACGGCTTCCTTGTCGTGGTCGGTGGTGGTTGGTGACTTGAGCAGGAGGGTGTCGGAAATGATGGCCGACAGCATCATCCCGGCCAGGTCTGCCGGCAAGTCGATGTGCTTTTCTTCGAACATTTCGAAGAGGATCGTGCTAACGCAACCGTACGGGCGAACGTTCATGTAGAGCGGGGCCGCGGTGTTGAAGCCGTTAATCCGGTGGTGGTCAATCACGTGGGTGACCTGAACCTTGTCGAGGTCGGCAACGCTTTGTTGCGGTTCGTTGTGGTCAACCAGCATTACCTTGTCGACTTCGTTGGCGGCGGTTTCGATTACCCGCGGGGCGGCCAGCTTGAAGTGGTCGAGGGCAAACTTGGTTTCATCGTTCGGTTCGCCAAGGGCCACCGCTTCGGTTTCGTAGCCGAGTTGGTTTTGGTAGTAGGAGTAAGCCATTGCCGCAGCAATCGTGTCGGTGTCTGGCTTTTGGTGTCCAAATACTAATTCTTTACTCATAAGGCGGATTCCTCCTCAAATTTCGGTGTTAAGCACCCTAATACGTTTATCATATCACGCCCCCACCCCGGGAAACAGGGGCGCGGGCAAATCTTTTTATTTTTCCGCAACCGGTTCCTTTGCCGGCGTGATCACCGGC
Source organism: uncultured Limosilactobacillus sp. (assembly GCA_944327195.1). Lineage (GTDB taxonomy): Bacteria > Bacillota > Bacilli > Lactobacillales > Lactobacillaceae > Limosilactobacillus. The sequence continues at coordinate 9,532 of CALVGV010000011.1, read as the reverse complement.
TTGAAGAGCAGGCGGACCGGTTGGCCCTGGCTGTCGGTGTCAATCACGAAGCTGCCGTTGGACTTGGCCGAGCCGAGGTGGTGATCGGCGATCGTCACGTCCTGGAAGAGCGGCCGATCGGTGACGATCGTCAGCGTTCCGGCAAAGTCCGCTGGGTAGGCAAGCATCCCCCGCACCTGGTGGGCGTTCTTCAGCCGGTGCAAGATCAGGCTCCCCCGCCGGGCCCGGTTGCCGACCGGCAGTTCCTCGACCGCCATCAGCTTGAAGGCCCCCCGCTGGGTCACCAGGGCCAGCCGGTCCTGCTCGCCAACCAGGGCGATGTTGACCAGCTGGTCATCGTCCTTCAGGTTGAGGCCGCGTACCCCGGCCGTCCGCGGCCCCTGAACCGGGATCTCGCCGGCGCTAAACCGCTGGGCGTAGCCGTCGCGGCTGACGGCAACCACCGTTTGGTCCGCCTCCGGGGCAAGGTAGAAGGCATTCTGCAGCTGGGCGCCGGCGTGGAGCTTGATTACCTGGCTGGCGTGGCTCCGGTAACGCGGTCCCGGCTTGAGGTCGGCAAAGGCCACCTGCTTGACCTGGCCGTCGCTGGTGGCAAGGATCACCGTCCCCGCCTGGTCGAGCGAGTCGAAGAGCTGGGCGCAAACAACCTCCTCGTCGGCCGCCAGGCCAATCGTTTGCGAGAGGTGTTCCCCGGTCTCCTTCCACTTGGCGTCAAAGAGCTCGTGGACCGGCCGGTAGATCAAGTGGCCCTGGCTGGTGAAGACGAAGAGGTGGGCCAGGGTGCTGGCCTGGCTGATCAAGAGCGGGTAGTCGTCCTCCTTGAGGCCGTCCTCGGCCAGCGGGGAGGCGTTGAAGCTCCGCAGGCTGGTCCGCTTGATGTAGCCGGCGGCCGACACGAGCACGATCACGTCCTCCTCGGCCACCATCACCTTGGTGTCGACGGTCAGCTTTTCCACCTGGTCCTCAATCTGGGTCCGCCGCGGGCTGGCGAAGGCCTTCTTGACCTGCTGGAGCTCCTTTTTCAGCACCCGGTTGAGTTCGCGCTCCTCACCGAGGATCTTGGCGTACTCGGCCAGGTCGCTGCGCAGGTCGGCGGCCTCCTTTTCCAGGGCGGTGACGTCGGTGTTGGTCAGCCGGTAGAGCTGGAGGGCAACAATTGCCGCCGCCTGGGCCGGGGTAAAGGCGTACTCCTTCACCAGGTTGGCCTGGGCACTGGCCCGGTTTTCGCTGGCCCGGATCGTCTTGATCACCTGGTCGAGGATCGAGAGCGCCTTGATCAGCCCTTCCACGATGTGGAGCCGTTCCTGGGCCTTCTGTTGCTTGAACTCGGTCCGCTTGGTGATGACCTCCTTTTGGAAGGCCAGGTAGGAGGCCAGGTAGTGCTTGAGCCCTATCCGGACCGGCCGCTGGTTGTCGATCGCCACCATGTTGAAGTTGTAGTTGATCTGCAGGTCGGTGTTCTTGAGCAGGTAGTTCAGAATCCCGGTGGCGTCGGCGTTGCGCTTGAGTTCAATCGCGATCCGCAGGCCGCTGCGGTCGGTTTCGTCGCGGGCGTCAGCGATCCCCTCGACCTTCTTGGCCAGCCGCAGGTCGTTGATTCGCTTGACTAGCTGGGCCTTGTTGACCTCGTAGGGAATCTCGGTGACCACGATCTGCTGGCGGCCGCCGCGCAGGTCCTCGATTGCCGTCTTGGCCCGGACGACGATCCGGCCGCGGCCCGTTTCGTAGGCCTTCTTGATTCCGTCCTTGCCCTGGACGATCCCGCCGGTCGGGAAGTCCGGCCCCGGTACGAATTCCATCAGCTTGGTCAGGTCGGCCGTTGGGTGGGCCAGGAGGTAAACTAGGGCGTCGATTAGTTCCCCCAGGTTGTGGGGCGGGATTTCGGTGGCGTAGCCGGCCGAGATCCCGGTGGCCCCGTTGACGAAGAGGTTCGGGATCCGCGCCGGCAGGACCAGCGGTTCCTCCTCGGTGTCGTCGAAGTTGAGGGTCATCGGCACCGTTTGCTGGTTGATCCCCTCCATCATCAGGTTGGCAATCTTGCTCAAGCGGGCCTCGGTGTACCGCATTGCCGCTGCTGGGTCGCCGTCCATCGACCCGTTGTTACCGTGCATTTCAACCAGCGGTTCGCGCAGCTTCCAGTCCTGACTCAGGCGCACCAGGGCCTCGTAGATCGAGGAGTCGCCGTGGGGGTGGAAGTTCCCCATCACGTTCCCGACCGACTTGGCCGACTTGCGGAAGCCCTTGTCAAAGGTGTTGCCGTCCTTGTTCATCGAGAAGAGAATCCGCCGTTGAACCGGCTTGAGGCCGTCGCGGATGTCGGGCAAGGCCCGGTCCTGGATGATCGACTTGGAGTAGCGGCCGAAGCGGTCGCCCATCAGGTCTTCGAGGGTGCGTTCTTCAATTTTGGTTTCCAATCGCCGTCGTCCTTTCTATTTACGTGCCCGCTTCTTTTGGGCCGCCACCAGTTCGTCGGCCGCCTGGTCGTCGGCAACGGCGAAGTGAACGTTATCCTCGATCCACTCGCGCCGCGGTTCAACCTTGTTCCCCATCAGGGTGGTGACCCGCTGTTCGGCCAGGGCGGCGTCTTCGATCCGCACCCGGATCAGGGTCCGGGTCGCCGGGTTCATCGTCGTTTCCCAGAGTTGGTCGGCGTTCATTTCCCCCAGCCCCTTGAACCGTTGCAGGGAACCACCACGCCGCTGCTTGGTCAGGGCGGCCAGTTCGTCGTTGGTCCAGGCGTACTCGATCTTGCTCTTGGCCCCGCGACCGGTCTGCAGGCGGTAAAGCGGCGGCAAGGCGATGTAGACCCGGCCGGCCTCGATCATCGGCCGCATGTACTTGTAGAAGAAGGTCAGCAAGAGGATCTGGATGTGGGCCCCGTCGTCGTCGGCATCGGTCATGATGATGATCTTGTCGTAGTTGGCGTCGTCAACGTTGAAGTCGCTGCCGACCCCGGCGCCGACCGTGTAGATGATCGTGTTGAGTTCCTCGTTTTTCAGCACGTCGTCGAGCTTGGCCTTCTCGGTGTTGAGCACCTTCCCGCGGAGGGGCAGGATCGCCTGAAACTTGCGGTCGCGACCTTGCTTGGCACTGCCGCCGGCCGAGTCCCCTTCGACCAGGAAAAGCTCGTTTTTCTGGGCGTTCTTCGACTGGGCCGGGGTCAGCTTGCCGGAAAGGTTGCGCTCCTTCTTGCCCCGCTTCTTGCCGTTGCGCGAGAGGTCGCGGGCCTTGCGGGCGGCCTCGCGGGCTTGGCGGGCCTTGATTGCCTTCTTGATCAGGGTTTGGGCAAACTCCCCCTTTTCCATCAGGGCGTAGCCCAGCTGCTCGCTGACCACCGTGTCGACCACCTTGCGGGCCTCGGGGGTGCCGAGCTTGCCCTTGGTTTGGCCCTCAAACTGCAGGAGCCGCTCCGGTACCCGCACGGCGATCACCGCCGTCAACCCCTCGCGGACGTCGCTCCCCTCGAGGTTCTTGTCCTTTTCCTTCAGGAGGCCAACCTTGCGGGCGAACTCGTTGAAGGACTTGGTCCAGGCCGCGCGGAAACCAGCCTCGTGGCTCCCCCCGCCCGGGGTACGGACGTTGTTGACGAAGGAGAGGACGTTTTCGGTGTAGCCGTCGTTGTACTGGGCGGCCACGTCGACCTCGATCCCCTGGTCCTTGCCGGAAAAGGCCAGTGCCTCGCCGAGGGTGTCCTTGCCCTCGTTGAGGTAGGCCACGAAGTCTTCGAGCCCCTTTTCCGACTGGAAGACCTCGCTCTTCTCCTGACCGGCCCGCTTGTCGGTCAGGGTGAGCTTGACCCCACGGAGCAGGAAGGCCGCCTCGCGAAGGCGGAGTGCCAGGGTGTTGTAGTCGTAGACGGTGGTGGTGAAGATCGTCGGGTCCGGCTTGAAGGAAACCGTCGTCCCGTTGACCTCCTTGGTCTTGCCCAGCTTCTTGAGGGTGCCGACCGGCTGGCCGCCGTTGGCAAACTCCTCTTGGTAACGGACGTGATCGCGCACGATCGTCAGGGTCAGGTGCTCGGAAAGGGCGTTGACGACCGAGGCCCCCACCCCGTGGAGGCCCCCCGAGGTCTTGTAGCCATCGTTTTGGCCAAACTTCCCCCCGGCGTGGAGGACGGTCATGATCACCTCCGGGGTCGGCTTGCCGCTCGGGTGCATCCCCACCGGCATCCCCCGGCCGTGGTCCTTGACGGTGATCGAGTTATCGGCCTCGATCGTGACGTTGATCTCGTCGCCAAAGCCGGAGAGGGCCTCGTCGACGGCGTTGTCGAGGATTTCGTAGACCAGGTGGTGCAGGCCGTGGGTGTCAGTCGAGCCGATGTACATCCCCGGCCGCTTGCGAACCGCCTCGAGCCCCTTCAGGATCCTGATCGAGGATTCATCGTATTTTTCAGTTGCCATTACAGTTCAACTCCTCTGGAAAGCGGCGGGGCCGCTTCCCGCAATTTCTCTGCTGGTCGCGCGCAGGGCGGACCGTCGAAAACACAATTACTAGCATACTCGAAAAAAGCGGTGATTGCAAAGAAAAAACCAAACATTTGTGCAGTTGTTCGCATTGGCGGCCAATGCGTGGTATATTAGCAAGGCAAGAAAAGGAGTTTTGAAATGCAAACGATTTTAATGATCATCGTCGCCTACTTCCTGGGGGCAATCCCCTTTGGCCTCTGGATTGGCCAGCTCTTTTATCACAAGGACATTCGTAAGGAAGGCAGCGGCAACATCGGAACCACCAATTCCTTCCGCGTGCTCGGCTTCAAGGCCGGGGTGACGGTCCTGGTCTTGGACATCCTCAAAGGAACCCTGGCTGCCAGCCAGCCCTACCTCCTGCACAGCAGCGTCAACCCGCTCTTGATCGGCCTCTTCGCCTCGCTCGGCCACACGGTTTCGATCTTTGACCACTTCCACGGTGGCAAGGCGGTCGCCACCAGCGCCGGGATCCTCTTGGCCTACAACCCACCACTCTTCGGCGTGGCCGCCGGGATCTTCGTCGCCACCCTCCTACTAACCAGCATGGCCAGCATGGCCAGCATGATCGGCATCACCGCCATCTTCGTGATCGCCCTCTGCATCCACGACTGGATCTTGGCCACGGTGGCCGGCATCCTCTCGCTAGTGGTGATCTACCGCCACAAGGCCAACATTGGCCGGATAATCCGCGGTCAGGAGTCGATGGTCAACTTCGGCCTCGGCCACTACCTGCGCGAACGCCGCGCCCAAAAGTAAGAACGAAAAAAGCCATTCCCGCGGATTGGGAATGGCTTTTTTGCGCCTCAATTTGCTTCGGTAGCTCCTAGAAGACGGCAATCTGGTAGTCGTGTTTGGCCGTCAGTCCCGGGGCCAGGCGGTTTAGGGCCGCCTTGGTCGTCAGGTCACCGCTGGCGGTCAGCGGGTCGGCCAGCCCCCACCAGCTCTCTAGGCACATCAGGTCGCCGTAGTGCGGGGCCGGTGACCAGACTGCCAGGTAGGGCGCCGCTGGGGCCGGTTCGATCACCTGCACCCCGTGGCCCGATTCCGGTTCGGTCAGGGTCACGGTGGTGGCCTGACCCGCCGTCGCCAGGACCAGGGCGTCGTGGTCGAAGAGCTGGTGGTTCAGGGCCAGCGGCTGCCGGCAGTCCAGTTCCTCCTGATGGTCGAGGTCCGGGGCCGGGCCAACCAGCTTGATCCGGCCGTAGCGCTTGGCCGGGGCCAGGCTCAGCTGGGTGCTTTCAAACCGTCCCGCCGCCGTCAGCGGCACCCGGAAGCCCGGGTGGGCCCCCAGGGCGTACAGGAGGGTCTGGTCCGCGGCCGGGTTAGTCACCGCCATCTCAACTGCAACTCGCCTTCCCACCAGCCGGTAGGTTACCCGCAGGCGGAAGGCAAAGGGGTAGTGTTCCCGGCTGGCCGGGCTGTCGGTCAGCTCCAGGGTCACCCGGTCGGCCGTCGCTTGTACCAGGTGAAAGTCCTGGTCGCGGGCGAAGCCGTGCTGGCTCTGCTGGTAACTGTGGCCGGCAAAGCGGTACTGGTCGTCCTTTAAGCGGCCAACGAAGGGGAAGAGGATTGGCGCCCGCCGCTTCCAGACGGCCGGGTCCCCCTGCCAAAGGTACTCGCGCCCCTGGTAGCGAATGCTTTGTAGTTCGGCCCCGCGGGTGGCCACCGTGACCGTCAGCCACTCGTTCCGTAATTCAATCAAACCGTTCCCCCCTATTTTTGAATTGGTTCTTCGTAATCACCGTTCGGGCAAACGATCTGCTTGCCCCCCTTGACCTTCTTTTCCACCAGGAAGTGGTTATCCTTCGGGCAGTTGCGGCCGACCGGCTTGTCCCAGGACACGAAGTCGCAGTCCGGGTAGCGGGAACAACCGTAGAAGGTCCGGTTCTTCTTCGACTTGCGCTCGACAACCGTCCCTTGGCCACACTTCGGGCAGGTCACCCCGGTATCCTTGACGATCGTTTGGGTGTTGCGGCAGTCCGGGAAGCGCGAGCAAGCGTAGAACTTGCCGTAGCGGCTCATCTTGATCACCATCGGGGCCCCACAGATGTCGCAGTTGATCCCGGCCAGCTGGTCACGCATCTCGATCTTGGCCACCTGGTCCTCGGCGGTCTTGACTTCCTTTTCAAACGGCCGGTAGAACTCGTCGACCACCTTGACCCACTGCTTCTTGCCCTCTTCGATCTGGTCGAGGTCGCCCTCGACCTCGGCGGTGAACTTGACGTTAACGATCTCTGGGAACTGGTCGACGATGATCTTGTTGACGATCTCACCGAGCTCAGTCGGCTCAAAGTGGCGGGCCACCAAGCGGACGTAGTAGCGGCGCTGGATCGTGTCCAGGGTCGGGGCGTAGGTTGACGGCCGGCCGACGCCGTTTTCTTCCAGCGTCTTGACCAGGGCGGCTTCGGTGTAGCGGGCCGGCGGCTGGGTGAAGTGCTGGGCCGGGTTGTCGCCGGTCAGCTTGACCGCGTCGCCTTCGGCAAGTTCCGGCAGCAGGTTATCCTTTTCCTGCCCCCGCTTGTAGACCTTGGTGAACCCATCAAACTTGACCTTGGAACCGTTGGCACGGAAGTTGACCCCGTTTTGGGTCAGGGTGGCGGCCACCGTGTCGGTGATTTCCGGGGTCATCTGGCTGGCAACGAAGCGGCTCCAGATCAACTTGTAGAGCTTGTACTGGTCGTTGGTCAGGTACTTCCTGATCTTTTCCGGCGTGCGCAGGACCGAGGTTGGCCGGATCGCTTCGTGGGCGTCCTGGGCCCCCTCCGGCAGCTTACCCTTGATCGGCTTGGTGGCCGCGTACTGGGCCCCGTACTCGTCGTGAATGAACTGGGCGGTTTCGTGCTTGGCAATCGCCGCGATCCGGGTCGAGTCGGTCCGCATGTAGGTGATCAGGCCGACCGCCGCCCCCTCGCCGATGTTGATTCCTTCGTAGAGCTGCTGGGCGGCCATCATCGTCTTGCGGGTGCGGAAGTTCAGCCGGCGGTTGGCGTCCTGTTGCATCGTCGAGGTGGTGAAGGGCGGCTGTGGTTGCCGCTTGCGCTCGCGCTTGACGACCGATTCAACGGTGAAGTCCTGCTTGCGGTCGAGCTTGGCCAGGATCTTTTGGACGGCCGCCTGGTTCGGCAGGGCCTCCTTCTTGCCGTTCTGGCCGTAGAAGGCGGCGGTAAAGCTGGTCCGCCCCTTCTTGAAGGTTCCGTCGATGGTCCAGTATTCCTCCGGCTTGAAGTTGCGAATCTCTTCCTCGCGCTTGATGATCAAGTAGAGGGCCACCGACTGCACCCGCCCGGCGGAGAGGCCCTTCTTGACCTTCTTCCACAAAATCGGCGAGATCGAATACCCCACCAAGCGGTCCAGCACCCGGCGGGCCTGCTGGGCATCCACCAGGTCCATGTTGATCTGGCGGGGCTCCTTGAAGGCCTCCTTAACCGCGTCCTTAGTGATTTCGTTGAAGGTAACCCGGTTCTTTTCCTCCGGGTCCATCTTCAAGAGGTTGGCCACGTGCCAGGCGATCGCCTCCCCCTCGCGGTCGGGGTCGGATGCCAGGTAAACGGCCTTGGCCTTCTTGGCGTCCTTGCGCAGCTCCTTGATCACGTCGCCCTTGCCGCGGATCGAGATGTAGTCCGGTTGGTAGTTGTTTTCAATGTCGACCCCCATCCGGCTCCGCGGCAGGTCGCGGACGTGACCGAGGCTGGCCACCACCTTGTAGGTGCGGCCCAGGTACTTGCCAATCGTCTTTGCCTTGGAAGGCGATTCGACGATCACGAGCTTTTTTTGTGCCGTGGTGCTCCGCTTCTTGGCGGGCTTTTTTGCGGTGGATTTTGTCGTCTTTGTTGCCAAATCATCGGCTCCCATCATTTGGATTTTCACTTTTCCCTGGCCCCGGCCGCCGTCAAATCGCGGCCCGGGGCGGCACTAGCTTTGGGTGCCCAACCAAGGATGATCTCCCAAATATTATTAGAACAATCGCCCAAGGGTGTCAAGCGCAACCCATCCCTTTGGGGGCAAATTAAGGAACTTTTAGACCCCGACCAGCTCCTCAACCAGGTCGGTTGCCGTCAGGGCCGGCCGGGCCCCGGCCGCAATCAGCTGGTTGCAGCCGCGCGAAAAGCGCATGTTGATCAGCCCTGGCACCGCCAGGACGTTGCGGTTTTCCTGGAGGGCCTGGTTGGCGGTGATCAGGCTGCCGCTCTTTTCCTCTGCGGTGATCACCAGGCAGGCCTTGCTGAGGCCGGCAATGATCCGGTTGCGCTCCGGAAAGTGGTAGGGCAGGGGCCGGGTGGTCAGTGGGTACTCGGTCACCACCACCCCGTGGGCGGCCACCGCCGTCTGGAGGGCGGCGTTTTCCGGCGGATAGTTGACGTCGAGCCCGCAGCCGATCACCCCGATTGGCCGGCCCGCTTGCTGGAGGGTCAAGACGTGGGCCTCGCCGTCGACCCCGCGGGCCAGGCCGCTGACGATCGGGTAGTTGGCCACCACCACCGGGGTCAGAAGGGTCGTCAGCGCCTGCTTGGCGTAGCCGATCAGCTGCCGCGAGCCCACCACCGCCAGGCTGGCTTGGTTGAGGAGGGACGCGTCCCCTTGGTAGTAGAGGACCAGGGGAGGGGTCGCCGTCTCCGCCAGCTGGGAGGGGTAATCGGCGTCGCCGAGAAAGAGGTGGGGAACCCGGGCGTTTTGCTCCAGTTGCTGGCTGACGGTTGGCGAGTAAAAGGAGGTTACCAACCGGGTCGCGTGGTCGTCGTCCAGCCCCACGCGGGCCGCCAGGAGGGTCAGGTCGTCGTAGCGGGCCTCGCTTTCGGCCGCCGCCAGTAGCTTGTGCTTACCGATCAGGCCCACTCCCTGGGCGAGGCTGAGTCGCCAGATGAATTCGTGCTTGTCCATTTTTCATTCAATCCTTTCCTAGTGGGGAATTATCCCCCTACTTTATATGTACGTCAGTTAGCCAAAATTTACCCTAAGAAAAACAAAATTCGCCTAATTTATTTTTTCATAAGGCAGATTGTAAAATTTAAGTTGAACATTTAAGTGGACAGAAAAACCCATCAAGGTCTTTAATGGTGTTACCTCAA
>CALVGV010000010.1 GCA_944327195.1 uncultured Limosilactobacillus sp. | reverse complement strand
AATCACCTTTTTTGACAAGATCATACCAAAGGTGAAATTTGAAAACTAGGATTTTAATTTCCGCGGAAGTCTATTTTCTAGTGTTCCTGTTCCTCGCTCTTCTTGACCATCTTGTCGTTGGCCTTGAAGATCAACCACTTGGAGAAGAAGTAGTTGGCCAAGACGACGACCACGTTGTCGATCACCTTGACGATGAACTGACCGAGCGAGGAGCGGATCCCCATCAGCTGGACCCCGATGAACATGATCGCCATGTCCATCAGGAGGGTCAGCCCGCGGTAGAAGAAGAACTGAACCAACTCAACGAAGAAGGCCTTGACGGTGGTGTAGTGGGAGCCAAAAACCCAGACCTTGTTGGTGAAGTAGGCCACTAGCACCGAGAGGAACCAGGCGATCACCGTCGCCACTTCGAAGTTCCAGTGCAGGCCGGTGCTCATCCACTGGTAGGAGGCCAGGTTGACGATCGTGGTGACCACGCCCCAGAAGAGGTAGGCAATGATCGACTTGTACTTGGCCCACAGCCGCTGAATCATCGCCATGCCTATGCTTCCGCCTTCTTTACCAGGGCCGCCGCGAAGGCGTCGAGCTTCTTGACGTCCTCATCCTCGTCCGGGGCGAGGTCGATGTGGACGTTCTCGGCCCCCTTGGTGGCCCCGGCCGCCTCAAAGGCCTTGCCGAAGTCGTCAACTGCCCGGCAGAAGTCGTCGGCGTAGAAGGTGTCGCCGGAACCGGCCACCCCGTAAACCTTGCCGGCCAGGTCGGCGTCGTTGAGGTCGTCGTAGAAGTCGAGCCCCTCTTCCGGCAGGGCGCCCTCGTCGTAGGTGTACGGGCAAACCACGCAGATGTCGGCGTCCTCAAAGTCCTCCACGTCGGCGGTGGTGATTTCCTCCTCCTCGACTTCGACCCCCTGCTTTTCGAGGGCGTCGGTGATCAGGTCAGCGACGTCCTGGTTGTTCCCGGTGATAGTGGCGTAAACCACAACTGCTTTTGCCATCTTTGTTACCCCTTTTCCAATCATAATTGTCTCAAGTATATCACAAACCGAATTGGTGCTATACTAGGGGATAAGATTTTAAAGTAAGGGGTAATTTGCAATGATTAGTTTAAAGTCACCACGCGAAATCCGCGAGATGGAAAAGTCCGGGGCCGTCCTGGCCGGGATGCACCTCGGAATCCGCAAGCTGATCAAGCCGGGGATTTCGAGTTGGGTGATTGAAGACTTCGCCCGCAAGTACTTCAAGGCCTGCAACGCCATTCCGGCCGAGATGGGCTTTGAGGGCTACGAATACGCCACCTGCGTCAGCGTCAACGACGAAATCTGCCACGGCTTCCCGCGCAAGAAGCTGATCCTAAAGGAGGGCGACCTGGTCAAGGTCGACACGGTGGTCAACCTCGACGGCGCCTTCTCCGATTCCTGCTGGTCCTACGTGGTCGGCAAGGCCACTCCGGAAGTGACCAAGCTGATGGAGGTCACCAAGAAGGCCCTCTACCTGGGGATTGACCAGTGCCAGGTTGGCAAGCGGATCGGGGACATCGGCGCCGCCATCCAGCACTACACCGAGGACGAGAACGGCTACGGCGACGTTCGCGAGTTCGTTGGCCACGGGATCGGGCCGACGATGCACGAGGACCCGATGGTGCCGCACTACGGTGAGGCCGGCCACGGGGTGCGCCTGCGCAAGGGGATGACAATCACGGTTGAGCCGATGATTAACACCGGCACCTGGAAGGCCGACACCTCCGACCCGAGTGGTTGGCTGGCCAAGACGGCCGACGGTGGCCTCTCCTGCCAATATGAACACACTTTAGTGATCACCGACAAGGGGCCGAAGATCCTGACCTCCCAGGATCCGGAAGCCGACAAGGACTACCTCTACGACGACGAGTACGCCGGCTTCCTGGCCCACTACGGCGAAATCGCCGACCAGACGGTGACCAAGCACTTCAGCCAAATCTAGCATCACGCGCATTAAAAAAACGTCCGCAGCTGCGGGCGTTTTTCTTATTTCTGGGGTTAACTAGGCCTGGCCGAAGGGGTGGCGGGTCCGGTCGCGGACGAAGGTCACCGCCCCGCCGATTGCCAGGGCAACCAGGATGGCCAGGGAAACGATCGTGGCCACCCGCGAGTGATCGGCGAAGAGGCCGGTGATCGAGCCGGCGGTCAGCGGCTGGCTGTTGGTGTTCATGCTACTGGTCAGCTTCTTGTGACCGTCCTTCAGGGCGGCGGTGGTCAGGGAATTGTTGCCGCCGGCCAGCGAGTCGCCGGCGTGGCGGTCAGCCGATTGGTTGTCCTTGTCGCTGCGGTCCCGGTTGCCGGTATTGGCCTTGGCAACGGTTGGGCTGACCACGGAACGGCGTGTTTCACGTGAAACCGCCGCCTTGATCGGGCTAGCTGCCTTGGCCGCTGGGTTTACTGCCGGGGTCAGCCGGGCGGCTTGTGGTTGGGCCTGCGGGGCGCTCGCCTTGGCGGCGGCCACCTTTTGAACCGAATATGGGCTCGGCGTGGCCGCTTGGCGGGTCAAAGCGGCCGTTGGCCACCACCGGTTCACCGCCGTGGTCGTAAAGAAGGCTGGCGTCCACGAGCGGGCCCACTTGCTTGTGGTCGGGGCCGCTTGCCAGCGAGCGGTCGTGCTGCTGGTCCGGGCCTGCCAACGGGTGGTTGGGCTGCTCGACTGGGCCTGCCAGTTGTTGCGGCGGCTCCACCAGTGAGCGGCGCTTGACCAGGAAGGCCGCCAGCTTGGCCGGCTCGTGGCGGTTGTCGGCCGCGTCGCCGCCGGGCCGGACTGGCTGGTGCTTGCGCTCGCGGCCGGCCCGGCGGAAGCGGCCGCGCTGACCGCCTCGCTTTCCACCTTGAGGGTTCCCTGGGTGGTGGCGGTGCTGTTGGTTTCGTTCGCGCCTGGCTCGCTCGCCGCCAGCAGGGTGGTCATTTCGGCCAGGGGCGCGCTGGCTTCCTGGCTGGTGGCCGTCTCCATAGTGGTCAGGGCGGCTACCTGGTCAGCGGCCTGGGGGAGGCTGGCGAAGGCGGTCAGGTTCCAGAACCAGTCGCTCGCCACCAGTTGGTCCGCCCCGAGCAAGCCGGTCGTGGTCATTTCGTTCCCGGTGCTGGTGGCGCTAACCGGGGTGGCGAAGAAGAAGGCGTCGCCGGTCGGCAGGGCCTGGTCGCTTGCCGTACTTGCCGCCGGAATGTCACTCGCCAACTCGTTACCAACGTTGTCTAAGCCAACCGTGGTGCTTGCCACCGGATCGGCCAGTAGGGGGTTGGTGGCCCCGCTAGTCGTTTGACCGGCACTCATCAGGCCGTTGCTAGAGCCGATCGCACTGGTGGTCGGGTCGTTACTTGCCAGGTCGCCCGCCGTGGTTGCCTGGGAGCTGGGGGCACTGGTGGTCAGCGAGGTGGCCGCCGAAGTGGTTGCGGTGCTTGCTGCGTTGACGTTGGTCGTGGCGGAAGCGGCCTGGGCTTGACCAGAAACGCTCCTTGCGGCCTCACCGGTGGTCACCGCCGAAAGCGCCGCGGTGGCCGAAGCCGGATCGCTTGCGCTGGCGAGGCGGGCGCTCGTACTATTATTGGTAGAACTGGTGCTGGTGGCCGCGCTGGTGGCCGCCAGGGTAACCGCGCTGGCGCTGGTCAGCGAACCGGTGGCAGTGGCCGCCTGGGTTGCGGTCGGGTTTTCCTGGCTATCCGCTTGTTGGTCGGCCTGGGCCGGGCTGGCAACCAGGGCAACCCCTAGCAAAGCGGAGCACAGGAGCAGGGACGAAAGCCGGGGACGACGGCCAAAATGATTGATTTTCATTTTCTGGGCAGCCTCCTTGATTAAGCGTAATTATTTCTCTCAAATTTCAATTATACCAGTCTTGTGGGCGGAATGGGGGTTACAAAGCGATCACAATTCGATAACTAGCGGCCGAAAGCTTGAAGGACGGCGGTTCGTGTCAATCTTACAAAAAGTAAGTTAAAATGGTAGACAGGGAGCAAAAAAACAAGTATCATTGCTACAAAATCAGCAACCAAGAGGAGGATTATCATGGCGGAAGAAAAGAAGACCAATTACGACGTTGTTGTGATCGGGGCCGGCCCGGGGGGGATGACGGCAGCGATGTACGCGTCGCGGGCCAACCTCTCCGTGTTGATGCTCGACCGCGGGATCTACGGGGGGAACCTCAACAACACCGCGGAAATTGAAAACTACACCGGCTTCAAGTCGGTCAAGGGCCCCGACCTGGCCCAGCAAATGTACGAGGGGGCAACTCAGTTTGGCGCCGACTACGCCTACGGGACGGTCGAAAAGGTGGAGCTGGTTGGCGACGAAAAGCACCTGACCACCGACATGGGCGACACCTTCGTTGCCAAGGCGGTGGTGATCGCCACCGGGTCCGACCAACGCAAGCTGGCTGTCCCGGGCGAGGCCGAATTCTCCGGCCGCGGGGTTTCCTACTGCGCGGTCTGCGACGGCGCCTTCTTCAAGGGCAAGAACCTGATCGTCGTCGGCGGCGGGGACTCCGCGGTTGAAGAGGGGGGCTATTTGACCCAGTTGGCCAACAAGGTGACCGTCCTCGTGCGCCGCGACAAGCTCCGCGCCCAACCGATTGAGCAGGAAAAGGCCTTCAAGAACCCGAAGCTGGAGTTCGTCTACAACACCAGCGTGACCGAAATTGTCGGTGACGACACCAAGGTCACCGGGGTTAAGACCGTCAACAACGTCACCGGCGAAACCGGGGAAATGGCGGCCGACGGGGTCTTCATTTACGTCGGCAACGTGCCGATGACGGCGCCCTTCAAGGGCCTCGGCATCCTCGACGACAAGGGCTGGGTCAAGACCGACGACAAGATGGCCACGGCCGTGCCGGGGATCTTTGCGGTCGGCGACGTCCGCGACACCGTCCTGCGCCAGGTGGCCACGGCGGTTGGCGACGGCGCAATTGCCGGTCAGCAGGTTTACAAGTACCTCGACAGCCAAAAGTAAGACCGGGGCGGGAAGCGATTCCCGTCCTTTTTTGGTGGCCAAAAATCCTGGTTTTCCCGGCGGCGCCCATGCGGTATACTATGAGCAGTGAGAATTGATAATCGACACAGATAGGAGATGTTTCTTTGACTTGGAAGGAAACTTACCAAGCGTGGGCCGATGAGCCGCGCCTGGCCCCTGCGCTCAAGCAGGAACTCGCTGCAATGAAGGACGAAGAAAAGGAAGACGCCTTTTACGGGCCGCTTTCCTTTGGGACCGCCGGGATGCGCGGTTTGATGGGCCCGGGGATTAACCGGATGAACATCTACACCGTTCGCCAAGCCACCGCCGGGCTGGCCGCCCTGATGGAATCGCTCGGCGAGGAAACCAAGCAACGCGGGGTTGCCATTGGCTACGACTCCCGTCACCACTCGGCGGAATTCGCCCACGACTGCGCGCGTGTGCTGGGGGCCCACCAGATTCCGGTCTTCATTTACGACAACGTGCGGCCAACGCCGGAACTGTCCTTTGCCGTGCGCTACAACCACGCCTACGCCGGGATCATGATCACCGCCTCCCACAACCCGAAGGAGTACAACGGCTACAAGATCTACGGGGAAGACGGGGGCCAACTGCCGCCGAAGGAATCCGACATGATGACCGGCTACATCCGCAAGATCGACGATCTCTTCGGCATCGAACTGGCCGACGAGCAGGAAATGCTCAACTCCGGCCTCGAAACCCTGATGGGCGAAGACGTGGACCACGCCTACCTGACCGAGGCCAAGTCGGTTACCATCAACAAGGAACTGGCCAAGGAATACGGCCGCGACATGAAGTTCGTCTTCTCGCCGCTGTGCGGGACCGGCCGGATGCTCGGTGAACGGGCCCTCCGCCAGGCCGGCTTCGTCAACTTCGTGATCGAACCGCTGGAAGCCCAACCGAACGGTGACTTCCCGGGCCTGAAGAACCCGAACCCGGAATTTGCTGAGGCCTTCACCCGCTCGATCGCCCTCGGCAAGAAGGTTGACGCCGACGTCTTGATCGCCACCGACCCGGACGCCGACCGCCTCGGTTGCGCCGTTCGCCAACCAAACGGCGAATACCAACTGCTGACCGGGAACCAGATCGCCTCCCTGATGCTGGCCTACATCCTCGAGGCCCACAAGCAGGCCGGCACCCTGCCGGACAACGCGGCTACCGTTAAGTCGATCGTTTCGACCAACTTCGCCGCCAAGATCGCCGAAAGCTACGGGGTGGAAATGATCAACGTCCTGACCGGCTTCAAGTGGATCGCCGACCAAATTCACCAGTACGAAACCAAGCACAACCACACCTTCATGTTTGGCTTCGAAGAAAGCTACGGCTACCTGGTTAAGCCATTCGTTCGCGACAAGGACGCCATCCAATCGCTGACCCTGCTGGCCGAAGTGGCCGCTTACTACCGCAGCCGGCAGATGACCCTCTACGACGGGGTCCAAGAACTCTTCAAGAAGTACGGCTACTTCAAGGAAAAGACGATTGCCAACGTCTACGCCGGCGTTGACGGCCCGGCCAAGATTGCTGGTCTGATGAAGAAGTTCCGCGAAGAATCACCGGAAGCCTTCGCCGGCCACAAGGTGGTGGCCCTAGAAGACTTCTCCAAGGGCACCAAGACCCTGGCCGACGGGACGGTGGAGGAAATGGACATTCCAAACTCCAACGTTCTGCGCTACGTGCTCGACGACGAAACCTGGATCGCCATCCGGCCGTCCGGGACCGAGCCGAAGCTGAAGTACTACGTTGGGACCGCGGCGGCCACCGACGAGGAAGCCAGCGCCAAGTTGGCCGAATTCGAAAAGGCCCTGGCCGAATTCTAGGCTGAATTAAACTAATTGACGGAAAAGAGGCTGGGAAAGATCCCGGCTTCTTTTTTCAAAAAGGGGAGAAAGCACATGGGGATGCACGAATACCTGAAGAGCCTGAGCGACCTGGAGATGATCAACCGGGCGCCGGGCTACTTCAAGTTTGAACAACACAACGTGGCCGCCCACTCCTTCAAAGTCACCCAGGCGGCCCAGATGCTGGGCGACATCGAGGAGCAGGCCGGCAACAAGATCGACTGGCGCTCGCTCTACGAAAAGGCGCTCAACCACGACTACACCGAGCGCTTCATCGGCGACATCAAGACCCCGGTCAAGTACGCCACCCCGGAACTACGCAAGATGCTGGCCAAGGTGGACCGGTCGCTGACGGCCAACTTCATCCAGACCGAAATCCCGGCCGACTTCCGCGCGGCCTACACCCGCCGCTTCGCCGAGGGCAAGGACCAGAGCCTGGAGGGCAAGATCCTGGCGGTGGCCGACAAGATCGACCTGATGTACGAGTCCTTCGGTGAGATCCAGAAGGGCAACCCGGAGCCGGTCTACATGGACATCTACAAGTCGAGCCTGACGGCGATCATGGACTTCAACCAGCTGGCCTGCGTCCAGTACTTCCTGAAGAAGATCCTGCCGGCCCTCCTCGAGGACAACGCCGGCACCAACCGCCAGCAGCTGGCGATTGTGACCACCCAGATTATCCAAAGGTAGGTGGGCGAATGAAAAACGACGGCGTAATCCTCCTCCTGGGGCTGGCCAGCCTGGCGATGTTTGGCGCCGGGGCGGCGATGGTGCTGCGCGCCTGGGTCTTCTTCATCGCCTGCCTGGTGGTCTTTTTGGTGGCGGCGGCCGGCCACGCCTGGTGCTGGGCGACCCTCCGCCAGCGAATCCGCAGGGAAGTGAAGGGGGAAGAAAAGGATGTTTGATGCGATTCACCACGTGGCGATCATTGGCAGCGACTACCAGCGCTCCCGCCACTTCTACGTCGACCAACTGGGCTTTACGGTCGTCGGCGAACACCAGCGGGCGGCCAAGGGCGACTGGAAGCTCGACCTGGCCTGCGGCGACCTCCAGCTGGAGCTCTTCATCAAGCCGACCGCCCCAGAGCGGCCAAGCTACCCGGAGGCGTGCGGCCTGCGCCACCTGGCCTTCAAGGTGGCCAGCGTGAAGGAAACGGTGGCCGCCTTAAAAGAGCGGGGGATCGAGTGCGAACCGGTCCGGACCGACGACTACACCGGCGAGCCGATGACCTTCTTCTTCGACCCGGACGGCCTGCCGCTGGAAATTCACGAATAGTTACTTGATTGGCTTTGCGGCCGGGACGAGGGTGCCCGGCCGCTTTTTTGGCTCGTTAGTGATAGCGATTTCGGAAAACGTTACCCTAATTTTCCCAAAACCATTGACAGCGGTTTCTTGCTAATGTATTATCCTTGGTGTATCGATAAACCATATTTGCAAGAGAGAGGGCAACGGAATGGACTATTTGATTGGGGTCGACGTCGGCACGACGGCGACCAAGGCAGTACTTTATGATGACCAGGCCCGGGTGCAGGCCAGCTTCAAGGCCGGTTACTCGCTCTACCGCGATGCCACCGGGATGGCCGAGCAGGACCCGGCGGCGATCGTGGCCGCCGTCAAGCAGGTGATCGGCCAGGCCGCCGCCAAGGCCGACTTAGTTTCGGGAAAATTGTTAGCGGTTTCCTTCTCCAGCGCTAACCAGAGCGTGATCCTGCTTGACCAGGACCACCGGCCGCTGACCCGGGCGCTGACCTGGGCCGACACCCGCGCCCGCGGGGTGGCCGAGGCCCTCAAGCAGGAGCCGGCTGCCGTCAACCTCTTTGAGCACACCGGGACCCCGCTGCACCCGATGTCGCCGCTGACCAAGCTGATCTGGCTGCGGCAAAGCCAGCCGGAGCTGGTGGCCAAGGCCGCCTACGTGGCCGACATCAAGTCCTACCTCTTCTGGGAGCTCTTCCACACCTTTAAGGTCGACATCTCGATTGCCTCCTGCACCGGGATGTTCAACCTCTTCACCAACGACTGGGACGAGGAGGCCCTCAAGCTGACCGGGATCAGCCGGAGTCAGCTGCCGGAAGTGGTTGCCGGTACCAGCCAGGCCCAGGGGCTCCTGCCGGAGGTGGCGGCTGAAATGGGCATCCCGTCAACGACCCCCTTCGTCTACGGGGCCTTTGACGGCGCCCTCTCCAACCTCGGCGTCGGCGCCACCCGCCAGGACACGGTGGCGATCACGATCGGCACCTCGGCGGCCGTCCGCGTGGCGACCGACCACCCGGTGATCGACCCCCAGCGCCGCCTCTTCTGCTACGCGATCGACGAGGGCAGCTACGTGGTCGGCGGCCCGATCAACAACGGCGGCGCCGTCTTCCAGTGGGCGGTTGAGCACCTGGTTGACGCCCGGGCCGCCCGCCAGGAGGGGGTCGACGCCTTCACCCTGGCCAACCAGGTGATCGCCACCACCCCGGCCGGCGCCCACGGCCTCCTCTTCCACCCCTTCCTCGGGGGCGAGCGGGCCCCGCTCTGGGACGCCAACGCCCGCGGTTCCTTCTTCGGCCTCACCCCGCTCCACACCCGGGCCGACATGCTGCGGGCGGTGATGGAGGGGATCTGCCTCAACATCGCCACCGTCTTCGGCGCGGTCGAGGAACTGGTCGGCCGGCCGCAGCAGGTGACCGCCACCGGCGGCTTCGCCCAGTCGGCGGTTTGGAAGCAGATGCTGGCCGACGTGCTGGCGGTGCCGGTGCGGGTGCCGGAAACCTTCGAGTCCGGCTGCCTGGGGGCAATCACGATGGCGATGAAGAGCCTCGGGCTGATCGATTCGGTCGACGCCGTCCAGCAGTTCATCGGTGCCACCGACGACTACCAACCGCAGGCCGCCCAGGACACCTATACCATGATCAAGCCCCTCTTCGAGCAAGTTGAACGCGAGGTCAGCCCCTCCTACAAGGCGGTGGCCGACCTGCAAGCCAAGTTAACCACGGAGGATAAGTAAGATGCCATTATTAATCGTTCTGATCGGGGTTGCCCTCTTGATCTTCATGATCATCAAGCTGAAGATGAACACCTTCGTTTCGCTGGTGGTAACCTCCTTCATCATTGCCCTGATGCTGCAGATCCCGATTTCCAAGATCCCAACGACGATCGAAACCGGGATCGGCGGCCAACTCGGTCACCTGGCCGTCATCTTCGGCTTCGGTTCGATGCTCGGCCAGCTGGTTTCCGATTCCGGTGGCGGCTACCGGATCGCCACCACCCTGATCCAGAAGTTCGGTCGCCGCTGGATCCAGGTGGCCGTCATCCTGGCCTCCTTCATCATCGGCCTGGCCCTCTTCTTTGAGGTCGGCCTGGTGGTGGTTCTGCCGATCATCTTCATTATTGCCCGGGAAATGGACCTGCCGCTGATCTACCTCGGCGTACCGATGGCGGCCACCCTGAACGTCACCCACGCCTTCTTGCCGCCGCACCCGGCGCCAACGGCGATCACCGAGATCCTCGGTGCCAACCTCGGCCACGTCCTCTTGCTCGGCATCATCGCGGCCATCCCGACGATCATCATCGCCGGCCCGGTCTACAACTACTTCCTGCACCGCTTCTACCCGAAGGTCTACCGCAAGAACCTCGACATCGCCGTCCTTGGCGAATACAAGGAGTTTGACCTCGAGGAAACGCCGGGCTTCTGGATTTCGGTCCTGACGGCGATGCTGCCGGTGATCCTGATTGCCGTCGCCACGATCTGCTCCTTCGTCTTGCCAAGCAAGAACCCGGTCAACGAGTTCATCCAGTTCGTTGGTGCCCCGGACGCGGCGATGCTGATCTCGCTGCTGTTTGCGATCGTCACGATGGGGCTCAAGCGCGGCAAGAAGATGAGCGAAATCTCCAACTCGATGACCACCGCCGTCAAGCAAATCGCCATGATGCTTCTGATCATCGGTGGGGGTGGGGCCTTCAAGCAGGTCCTCGTTGACGGGGGGATCTCCAAGTACGTCTCCAGCCTCTTCACCAACACCAACCTGTCGCCGATCCTGGCCGCCTGGCTGATCACCGCCATCCTGCGGATCGCCCTCGGTTCCTCGACCGTGTCGGCAATGACCGCCGCCGGCCTGATCGCCCCGATGGCCCACCAGTTCGGTTCCGGGTCGACGATGGCCGCCCTGATGGTCCTTGCCGTGGGGGCCGGGTCGGTCTTTGGTGGCCACGTCAACGACGCCGGTTTCTGGATGATCAAGGAATACTTCGGCCTCAGCCTGAAGGAAAACTTCATCGCCTGGACTACCCTGACCTGCGTCCTGGCCCTGGCCGGCCTGCTGACGGTTTGGCTGATGTCCCTAGTTCTTTAATGAAATAAATGGGTGCTCCGGATGGGGCACCCATTTTGGTTTGGGGCTTGCCGTGGCCGGCGGCGGTCCGTAAAATCGAGGTTAACACGCACAATTGGGGGAAAGAGTATGTACCAACACGCAACCATCAAGGACGTTGCCAAGCAGGCCGGGGTGTCGGTGACCACCGTTTCGCGCTACCTCAACGGCCACTATGAACGGATGCGGCCGGCCACCCGTGAGCGGATCGCCAAGACGATCGCCGCTTTAAACTACGCCCCGGCCGCCTCGGCCCGCCGCCTCCGCCAGGACAAGACCAACCTGGTCGGCCTCCTGGTCGGCGACATCGGCAACCCCTTCTCCTCCCTCTTGGCCAAGGGGGTCGACGACGTCTTGCAGCCGGCCGGTTACGACCTGCTCTTGATGAACACCAACAACGACAAGGCCAGCGAGGCCCGCGCCCTCCGGCGGCTGGCCAGCCAGCAGGTCGACGGGATCATTGTCCAGCCCGATTCGCGCGCCTTTGCCCAGTACCAGGCGGTGATTGACGGCGGCTGCCCGCTGGTGGTGGTCGATCGCGAGGTGGCCGACCAGCCGCTCAACGTCGGCCGGGTGACCAGCCCCAACCGGACCGCCTGCTACGACCTCGGCCGCTACCTGGTTGGGCAGGGCTACCAAAACCTGCTCTCGGTCAGCGCCCAGTTTGCCGAGGCCTCGGGCCAACTGCCGCGGATGGCCGGCCTCCAGGCGGCGGCCGACGCCACCGGGGCCAACTACCTCAACATCCCCACCACGCAGGGCGAAGACCGCGCCCACCTGGCGGCCCAGCTGGTCAAGTGGGTCAGTAGCCTGAAGGGGAAGACGGTGATCATCTCGCTGATGGGGCCGGTCCTCTTCGACCTGCTGGCGATCTTCAAGGAGCAGGGCTGGTCCTTTCCGCAAGACGTTGGCCTGGTTAGCTTTGACGACTGGGCCTGGTCGCGCTTTGTTGGCGAGGGGATCTTCCTGGTTAAGCAGGACATGGAAATGATGGGCAACCTGGCGGCCAAGCGCCTCCTGGAGCAGATTGAGGCCGGTAAACCCGGCGCGGCGACGACCTTCGTGCCGGTGAGCTGGGTGAAGGCGCCGTCGGTGTAGGACGCTCCGCGAAAATTGCGGGCCGTGACGATAGCGGGCACGATTCTGAGCCCCTCCGGGTCTCAGAACTCGACCTTTCACTAGGCGGGAAACCCGCCAAGTGAAATTTCGCTATCTTGGCCCGCATTTTCGCTCCGCTCCGGCCGGCAACGATGGCGAACCCCAGCTACCAAACTGGGAAAAGCGAAATGGTTGCCTCTTTGTGGACCGGCCGCCTTTTTTTCAGAAATGACACTGCTGACGATAGGGAGCCATTTTTCCTACAAGCAACCAACGGGAAGAGGTAAATTTAGGACGGACTAGTCACATTCCGGTGACTGATTAGCAAGCGGCCCCTCGCTTCCCTTTGTCCGCGTGGCTACACCATTTACGCTTGGTTAAAAGCCTTAGCGGGATCTATCCAAAAGACTATCACCGCACTCTCCCACTGGTCCCTTCTGTGGGAAAGCCGATATCGCCCCTTGTTTTTCCCAGTTTATGGATCGTCTTTCGTCACGGTCCCGCTCACTTCGCGGAGCGCAGGCCCCCCACCAACTTTTTTTCAAAATCGCCAATCCAATTTCTTTTCGGAAAGAATGTTCGCGTGCTACACTAGGGACAGCACTTTTTCGAGGGGGATTGACAATGATTTACCGCCAGGACGACCAGCAATTTGACCTGGTTTCCGACTACCAGCCAACCGGGGACCAGCCGGAGGCCATCGCGGCCCTCACCAAGGGGGTTAAGGAGGGCGAACACGCCCAGATCCTGCTGGGGGCCACCGGGACCGGGAAGACCTTCACCATCTCCAACGTGATCAAGAACGTCAACAAGCCGACCCTGATCCTGTCGCACAACAAGACCCTGGCCGGTCAGCTCTACGGGGAAATGAAGAAGTTCTTCCCCCACAACGCGGTCGAGTACTTCGTTTCCTACTATGATTATTACCAACCCGAGGCCTACGTTCCCTCCAGCGATACCTACATCGAAAAGGACGCCTCGATCAACGATGAAATCGACCAGCTGCGCCACTCGGCCACCTCGTCCTTGCTCGAACGCAACGACGTGATCGTGGTCGCCTCGGTTTCCAGCATCTTCGGTCTCGGGTCGCCGGCCGAGTACCAAAACCACGTCGTTTCCCTGCGGGTCGGCCAGGAGATCTCCCGCGACCGCCTCTTGCGCGACTTGGTGACGATCCAGTTTGACCGCAACGACATCGACTTCCAGCGGGGACGCTTCCGGGTGCGCGGCGACGTGGTCGAAATCTTCCCGGCCTCGCGGGAGGAGAAGGCTCTGCGGGTGGAGTTCTTCGGCGACGAGATCGACCGGATCCGCGAGGTCGACGCCCTGACCGGCGAGGTGACCGGAGAGCTGGAACACGTGTCGATCTTCCCGGCCACCCACTTCCTGACCAGCGACGAAATCATGGACCTGGCCCTGCCAGAGATCGAGGCCGACCTCAAGAAGCAGGTCGCCAAGTTCACCAAGGAGGGCAAGCTGCTGGAGGCCCAGCGGATCCAGCAGCGGACAACCTACGACATCGAAATGATGCGCGAGATGGGCTACACCAACGGGATCGAAAACTATTCCCGCTACATGGACCGCCGCAAGCCCGGCGAGCCGCCCTACACCCTGCTCGACTTCTTCCCCAAGGACTTCCTGCTGGTGGTCGACGAGTCCCACCAGACGATGCCCCAGGTGCGGGGGATGTACAACGGCGACAAGGCCCGCAAGCAGATGCTGATCGACTACGGCTTCCGCCTGCCCTCGGCCCTCGACAACCGGCCGCTGACCCTAAAGGAATTCGAGGGCCACGTCAACCAGGTAATCTACATGTCGGCCACCCCGGGCCCTTACGAGGAGGCCCAGACCGACCACGTGGTGCAACAGATCATCCGGCCGACCGGCCTGCTCGACCCGACGATCGAGGTCCGGCCGGTGATGGGCCAGATCGACGACCTGGTTGGCGAGATCAACCAGCGGATCGAAAAACACGAGCGGGTGCTGATCACCACCTTGACCAAGAAGATGGCCGAGGACCTGTCCGACTACATGAAGGACCTTGGCCTCAAGGTCAAGTATCTCCACTCCGACATCAAGACCCTCGAGCGGACCCAGATCATCCGCGACCTGCGGCTGGGCAAGTTCGACGTCCTGGTCGGTATCAACCTCTTGCGGGAGGGGCTCGACATTCCCGAGGTTTCGCTGGTGGCGATCCTCGACGCCGACAAGGAAGGCTTTTTGCGCAACGAGCGCTCGCTGATCCAAACGATCGGCCGGGCGGCCCGCAACGCCCACGGGGCGGTCATCATGTACGCCGACACAATCACCGATTCGATGAAGGCGGCGATCGAGGAAACCAAGCGGCGGCGGTCGATCCAGGAGGCCTACAACCAAAAGCACCACATCACGCCGAAGACGATCATCAAGCCGATCCAGGAGGCAATCACCGCGGTCAAGAAGGTCGACGAGACGGCAGACGACCAGTCGGCCGAGTTCACCGCGGCCGACTTCGCCAAGCTGTCGGCGGCCGACCAGGAGACGATGCTGACCGAGCTGACCGAGCAGATGCAATCGGCGGCCAAGCGGCTTGACTTCGAGCAGGCGGCCACCCTGCGCGACACGATCATGGAGCTGACCGCCAAGCAAAAGAAGGGAAGGGGAAAGAAGAACAGTGGCAAGCACGAATAACAAGATTGTGATCAAGGGCGCCCGGGCCCACAACCTCAAGAACATCGACGTGACGATTCCCAAGAACAAGCTGGTGGTGATCACCGGCCTGTCCGGCTCGGGCAAGAGCTCGCTCGCCTTCGATACCCTCTACGCCGAGGGGCAGCGTCGCTACGTGGAGAGCCTCTCCGCCTACGCCCGCCAGTTTTTGGGCCAGATGGACAAGCCAGACGTCGACTCGATTGACGGCCTCTCGCCGGCGATCTCAATCGACCAGAAGACGACCTCGCACAACCCGCGCTCGACGGTCGGCACGGTCACCGAGATCAACGACTTCCTCCGCCTGCTGTGGGCGCGGGTCGGCACCCCGATCTGCCCCAACGACCACATCCCGATCACCAGCCAGTCGCCCGAGCAGATGGTCGACCGCGTCCTCCAGCTGCCGGAGCGGACCAAGCTCCAGATCCTGGCCCCGGTGGTTCGCGGCAAGAAGGGAACCCACAAGAAGGTCCTCGAGGAGATCAAGCGCGGCGGCTTCGTCCGCGTCCGGGTCGACGGCGAAACCTACGACCTGGAAGAGGTGCCGGAGCTCAACAAGAACCAGCAGCACGAGATTGCGGTCGTCGTCGACCGGATCGTGGTCAAGGAGGGGATCCGCTCGCGCCTCTTCGACTCCTTTGAGGCCGCTTTGCGCCTCAGCGAGGGCTACGCGACCGTCGACGTGATCGGCGGCGAGCCGCTCTTCTTCTCCGAGCAGTACGCCTGCCCGATCTGCGGCTTCACCGTCGGCGAGCTGGAACCGCGCCTCTTCTCCTTCAATGCCCCGATCGGCGCCTGCCCGGCCTGCGAGGGGCTGGGGCAAAAGCTTGAGGTCGACGAGGACCTGGTGATCCCCGACCGCGAGAAGACCCTGGCCGAGGGGGCGCTGGTGCCCTGGAACCCGATTTCCTCTAAGTACTACCCGGAGATGCTGGCCCAATTCTGCCAATCCGCCGGGATCGACATGAACACCCCCTTCGCTGGCCTGCCCAAGAAGCAGCAAAAGCAGCTCCTCTACGGCAACGGCGACCAGCTCTTCCACTTCCACTACGAAAACGACTTCGGCGGCGTCCGCGATGTCGACGTGCCCTTTGAGGGGGTCGTCAACAACGTTTCCCGCCGCTATCGCGAGACCAACTCCGACTTCACCCGCGAGCAGATGCGCAAGTACATGACCGAGCTGGCCTGCCCGGTCTGCCACGGCTACCGGCTCAACGAGCGGGCGCTGGCCGTCCAGGTGGGCGGCGAAAACATCGGCGCGGTCAGCGACCTGCCGATCAGCCGCGAGCTGACCTTCTTCCACGGCCTCGACCTGCCGGAGGCCAAGGCCAAGATCGCCAAGCCGATCCTGAAGGAAATCATCGACCGGCTGACCTTCATGCAAAACGTCGGCGTCGACTACCTGACCCTCAGCCGCTCGGCGCGGACCCTCTCCGGGGGCGAGGCCCAGCGGATCCGGCTGGCCACCCAGATTGGCTCCAACCTCTCCGGGGTGATGTACGTCCTCGACGAGCCATCGATTGGTCTCCACCAGCGCGACAACGACCGGCTGATCGCCTCGCTGAAGAAGATGCGCGACCTCGGCAACACCCTGATCGTGGTCGAGCACGACGAGGACACGATGCTGGCGGCCGACTACATCATCGACATCGGCCCCGGCGCCGGCGAGAAGGGGGGCCAGGTGATGGCCGCCGGCACCCCCAAGCAGATCATGCGCGCCCGCAAGTCGCTGACCGGCCAGTACCTATCCGGCAAGCAGCAGATTCCGGTGCCGGCCAAGCGGCGCGAGGGCAACGGCCACTACCTGACCCTGACCGGGGCGGCCGAGAACAACCTCAAGGACTTGACGGTCAAGTTCCCGCTCGGCACCTTCACCTGCGTGACCGGGGTGTCCGGCTCCGGTAAGTCGACCTTGGTCAACCAGATCCTCAAGCGAATCCTCGCCCAGAAGCTGAACAACAACTCGGCCAAGCCGGGCAAGTACCGGTCGCTTTCCGGGATCGAGAACGTCGAGAAGGTGATCGACATCGACCAGTCGCCGATCGGGCGGACGCCGCGCTCGAACCCGGCCACCTACACCGGGGTCTTCGACGACATCCGCGACCTCTTTGCCCAGACCAACGCCGCCAAGGTGCGCGGCTACTCCAAGGGCCGCTTCAGCTTCAACGTCAAGGGTGGCCGCTGCGAGGCCTGCCACGGGGACGGGATCATCAAGATCGAGATGAACTTCCTCCCCGACGTCTATGTACCCTGCGAGGTCTGCCACGGTACCCGCTACAACTCCGAGACCCTCGAGGTAGAGTACAAGGGCAAGAACATCGCCCAGGTGCTCGACATGACGGTCAGCGAGGCGCTCGACTTCTTCTCGGCGATCCCGAAGATCCGCCGCAAGCTGCAGACGATCGAGGACGTTGGTCTCGGCTACGTCCACCTCGGCCAGCCGGCGACGACCCTCTCCGGCGGGGAGGCCCAGCGGATGAAGCTGGCCAGCGAACTCCACCGTCAGTCGCACGGCAAGAGCTTTTACATCCTCGACGAACCGACGACCGGCCTCCACATGGCCGACATCAAGCGCCTCCTGGCCGTTCTGCAGCGGCTGGTCGACGCCGGCAATACCGTCTTGGTGATCGAGCACGACCTCGACGTCGTCAAGTCGGCCGACTACCTGATCGACCTCGGGCCCGAGGGCGGGGCGGCCGGCGGCCAGATCGTGGCCACCGGGACCCCGGAGGAGGTGGCCCAGGTGCCCGCCTCCTACACCGGCCAGTATTTGAAGAAGATGCTGGAACGCGACGCGGCCCGGGCCGCCAAGCAGGAAAAATAACGATGAAAGCGTCACGGGAATCCCGCGGCGCTTCTTTGTTAAGCGGGATTTTCAGAATTTTCGCTGAAATGACACGCCCGGTGTGTTAGAATTGGGCAGTATTCTAAAAAGGGGTGGAAACCATATGGAAAAGAAATTTGAGGTGGTTGTGATCACCGGGATGAGCGGGGCCGGCAAGACGGTTGCCGTGCACGCCTTCGAGGACCTCGGCTACTTCGTGATCGATAACATCCTGCCGAGCCTGGCCCACCAGTTCGTCGACGTCATCAAGCAGTCGGGTGAGTTCACCAAGATGGCGATGGTGATGGACGCGCGCTCGCGGGCCTTTTACGAGCAGATCGCGCCCTGCCTGAAGGAGCTGCGGGCCCAGGACGACCTAGCGGTGAAGCTCCTCTTCCTCGACGCCGACGACGTCAAGCTGGTTTCCCGCTACAAGGAGACCCGCCGCGCCCACCCGCTGGCCAACCACGACGGCGTGCTGGCCGGGATCCAACGGGAGCGCCGCCTGATGGCCCAGCTCAACAGCCAGGCCGACGTCAAGATCGACACCACCCCGCTGACGCCGCGCAAGCTCAGTCTGCGGATCGCCGATTACTTCGGCGACGGCAGCGGCCGCCCGCCCTTCTACATCCAGGTCGAGTCCTTCGGCTTTAAGTACGGCCTGCCGCTGGACGCCGACATCGTGATGGACGTCCGCTTCCTGCCCAACCCCTTCTATTTGCCGGAGCTCAAGCACCTGACCGGCAACGACCAACCGGTCCAGGACTACGTGATGAAGTCGCCGCTGGCGCAAAACTTCTACCAGCACCTCCTGTCCTTGATCGAGGGGGCCCTGCCGGGCTACGTCAACGAGGGCAAGTCGAGCCTGACGATTGCGATCGGCTGCACCGGCGGTCAGCACCGCTCGGTTACCCTGGCCAACCGGCTGGGCAGCGCCCTCAAGGAAGCCGGCTATAACACCTACATCCACCACCGCGACGTGGACAAGGCAAAGTAAGAAAAGAAGGAATCAGTATGCGACATCGACCAAAGGTAGTCGTGATTGGCGGCGGGACCGGGCTGCCGATCATCTTGCGCGGCTTGCGCGACAAAAACATTGACATTACGGCGGTGGTAACGGTCGCCGACGACGGCGGGTCCTCGGGGATCCTGCGCAACTACATCAACGTCGTTCCGCCGGGCGACATCCGCAACGCCCTGGTGGCCCTGACCACCATGCCGAAGGTGGAGCGCGATATCTTCCAGTACCGCTTTGATAGCTCCGACCAGTTTTTGGCCGGCCACGCGATCGGCAACCTGATCATCACCGCCCTCGCCGAAATGAAGGGCGACATCTACCAGGCGGTTCAGGAACTGAGCCAGCTGATGCAGATCAAGGGCCACATCTACCCGGTGGCCCGCGAGCCGCTGACTCTAAACGCCGAGTTCACCGACGGCACCACCCTGAGCGGGGAGGCGGAGATCACCGCCGCCCACAAGCAGATCCAGCGGGTCTGGATCACGCCGACCAACGATAACGACGGTCACCAGGCGGCGGGGATGCACGCGGTGATCGAGGCGATTCACGACGCCGATCAGATCATCCTCGGGCCGGGGAGCCTCTTCACCAGCATCCTGCCGAACCTGGTGATTGATAACGTCGGCGAGGCGGTCCGCGAAACCAGCGCCGAGGTGGTCTACATTTGCAACATCATGACCCAGAAGGGGGAGACCGACCACTTCACCGACGCCGACCACGTCCGGGTGCTCAACGACCACCTCGGCAAGCAGTTCATCGACACGGTCCTGGTCAACATCCAACCGGTGCCGGAGGACTACATCAACTTCCAGGAGTGGAACGAGATTTCCGAGCCGGTCCGCCACGACTTCGCCGGCCTGCGGGCCCAGGGCTGCCGG
Organism: uncultured Limosilactobacillus sp.; assembly: GCA_944327195.1. Lineage (GTDB taxonomy): Bacteria > Bacillota > Bacilli > Lactobacillales > Lactobacillaceae > Limosilactobacillus. Next base: position 37,610 of record CALVGV010000010.1, on the reverse strand, counting down.
GTGATCTCGGCCAACTTCCTGCGCCTAAAGGATAACGGCGCCTTCCACGACCGCGACCGGGTGGTGGAAGAACTAATGAACCGCCTCCATGACGTCCACTAGGGGCGAACAAAAAGGCTACGGGGCTAAGCAATGGGGCGGTTCTAGGAGAAGTTCTGAAGAAAAACTAGGGTAAGGAAGCTATTTCTGATCTTAGTTGGAAACTTCGGCCCGCTCTTAGTTGCACTGGTACCACCGAGCCGGAGCGGAGCGAACCGGCGGGCTAAAATGCTTGCCCGGTTCGCCACAAGCCAATCACTCCTCGTTCTTGGGTGGTTACCGGAGAAAAGGTTCCAGAGCTCTTAAGATCCTAGTGGTCGCTTTCTGGCAAAGGAGCCTTCGCACATCGGTCCTACTCTTAGTTGCATTGGTACCACCTGGCCGGAGCGGAGCGAAAGGGCGGGCCAAGATGGTGAAGTTTCACTTGGCGGTTTACCGCCTAGTGAAAGGCCAAGCTTTGAGACCCGCATGGGGCTCAAGCGGTTCGCCATTCGCCAATCGCTCGTCGCAAAGCTCCTCGTTCTTGGATGGCTATCGCATGGAATGTTTCTAAGCCTGAGCGCTCCTTTCAGTCGCTCTCCGACTAAGTAACATTCGCAAGTTGTGCCCACCATCGTCACGGTCCCGCCCCTTTCGCGGAGCGGAGGCCACCCCCACCACCCCACACCCCCCAAAAGTAAATTCCAAGGAGGCAAGCATGTCATACGCAAGTGAAGTTAAGAAGGAACTGACCGGAATCAAGGTTCATCAGGATAACGCAAAGGCGGAACTGATGGCCCTGATCCGGATGAACGGCGCCCTCGGGATCGCCAACCAGCAGATGGTCCTCTCGGTGCAAACCGAAAGCCCGGCGATCGCCCGGCGGATCTACTCCTTGCTCAAGGAGTTCTTCGGCGTTGAATCCGACATCGTCGTCCGCCGCAAGATGAAGCTCAAGAAGAACAACACCTACGTGGTCCGCCTCCGCTACCAGGTCAAGGAGATCCTCACCACCCTCGGGATCCTCGACGGCTTCAAGATCATGGAGCGGGTGCCGACCGGGATGCTGAAAAACGACCTGATGGTCCAGTCCTACCTGCGGGGGGCCTTCTTGGCCGGCGGCTCGGTCAACAACCCGGAAACCTCGCGCTACCACCTCGAGATCTACTCCCTCTATGAGGAGCACAACGAGATGATTGCCAAGCTGATCAACCAGTTTGGCCTCAACGCCAAGACCACCAACCGCCGCAGCGGCTACATCGTCTACCTCAAGGAGGCCGAAAAGATCGCCAACTTCCTCCAGCTGATCGGCGCCACTTCCTCGATGCTCGAATTCGAAAACATCCGGATCGTTCGCGACATGCGAAACTCGGTCAACCGCCTGGTCAACTGCGAGAACGCCAACCTCGACAAGGTGGCCACCGCCGCCAACAAGCAGGTCGAAAACATTCGCCTGATCGAGTCGACGGTCGGCCTGGCCAGCCTGCCGCCGAAGCTGCGCGACATTGCCCAGACCCGCCTGGCCCACCAGGAGGTCAGCCTCAAGGAGCTGGGGACCCTGGTGCCGGGCGGGCCGATCTCCAAGTCGGGGGTCAACCACCGCCTCCGCAAGCTCAACGCCTACGCCGAAAAAATCCGCACCGGCGCCTGAGCAAGCCTGTGAATTGGTAGCGTTATCATTGCCCAAGGGCGGGCGATTGCCGCTCTGGCGCGCCTGGGAGCGATTGTACATTTTTCACAAAATTCGCCGAATTGGGGGCGAAAAACTGTACTTTTTGGTCATCCGTGTTAAAATGAAACTCGTAAATTAATTATTTGTTTTCCTAAAAGGAGGAACTTACAGTATGACTGTTAAGATTGGTATTAACGGTTTCGGCCGGATTGGTCGGTTGGCTTTCCGTCGGATTCACGAACTTAACTCTGACGCAATCGAAGTTGTTGCCATCAACGACCTGACGACTCCTTCCATGCTGGCTTACCTGCTGAAGTACGACTCCACTCACGGCAAGTTCCCGGGTGAAGTTTCTGCTTACGACGAAGGGATCGTTGTTGACGGCAAGAAGTACCCAGTTTACGCTGAACGCGACGCCAAGAACATTCCTTGGGTTAAGAACGACGGCGTAGACTTCGTTCTCGAATGTACTGGTTTCTACACTTCAGCTGAAAAGTCCCAAGCCCACCTCGACGCTGGCGCTAAGCGGGTACTGATCTCTGCCCCAGCCGGCAACATCCCAACGGTTGTGCCAGGGGTTAACCTGGACACGCTGAAGGCGGAAGACAAGATCGTTTCTGCAGGTTCCTGCACCACTTCCTGCCTGGCCCCAATGGCTTACTTCCTGAACAAGGACTTCGGCCTCAAGGTCGGCACGATGACCACGGTTCACGCCTTCACTTCTACCCAAGCCATCCTTGATGGCCCACGGGGCAAGAAGATGCGCAACAACCGGACTGCTTCGACCAACACCATTCCGCACTCCTCTGGTGCTGCCAAGGCCATTGGTCTGGTTATCCCAGAACTGAACGGCAAGCTGTCGGGTCACGCACAACGGGTTGGCGTGGTTGACGGTTCCCTGACCGAACTGGTTTCGATCCTCAACAAGAAGACCACGGTTGACGAAATCAACGCCGCAATGAAGAAGGCAACCGAAGGCAACGACGCTTACGGTTACACTGAAGACCCAATCGTATCCTCCGACATCATCGGTTCGACTTACGGTTCCGTCTTTGACCCATCCCAAACCGAAATCATGGAAGCCGAAGACGGCACCCAACTCGTTAAGACCGTTGCTTGGTACGACAACGAATACGGGTTCACTTCCAACATGATCCGGACCCTGATCCACTTTGCAACCCTCTAATTTGCAAGGTTAAATGAAGGCGGGAGGAGGAGACTCCGCCTGCCTTTTTTGAAAGGAGAACATGAATTAATGGCTAAATTAACCGTTGAAGACCTTCAACTGGAAGGCAAGAAGGTATTAATGCGGGTCGACTTCAACGTTCCGGTTAAGGACGGCGTGGTCGGCGACGACAACCGGATCGTGGCGGCCCTGCCAACGATCAAGTACGTTCTGGACCACAAGGGGAAGGCAATCCTCTTCTCCCACCTGGGCCGGATCAAGAAGGAAGAAGACAAGCCGGGCCTGTCGATGCGGCCGGTTGCTGAAAAGCTGTCCAACCTGCTGGGCAAGCCAGTTACCTTCGTGCCGGTAACCGAAGGGGCCCAACTGGAAGAAGCCATCAACAAGATGGCCGACGGTGACGTCCTGGTTGTCCAAAACACCCGCTACGAAGACGTGGTGAACGGCGAATACGTCAAGCGCGAATCCGGCAACGACCCGGAACTTGGCAAGTACTGGGCTTCACTGGGTGACGTCTTCGTTAACGACGCCTTCGGGACTGCCCACCGCAAGCACGCCTCCAACGTTGGGATTGCCACCAACATGGAAGGTAAGGCGGCGGCCGGCTTCCTGATGGAAAAGGAAATCAAGTTTCTCGGCGACGCCGTGGACAACCCGGAGCACCCGTTTGTTGCCATTCTGGGTGGGGCCAAGGTTTCCGACAAGATCGGCGTGATCACCAACCTGCTTGAAAAGGCCGACAAGATCATCGTCGGCGGGGGGATGGCTTACACCTTCAAGGCCGCCAAGGGCGAAAAGGTCGGCAACTCCCTGGTTGAAAAGGACAAGATCGAAGTGGCCAAGGACATCCTGGCCAAGGCCGGCGACAAGCTGGTTCTGCCGGTTGACGACGTGGTCGCCGACAAGTTTGCCAACGACGCCAACACCAAGGTGGTTGAAGGCGACATCGACGACGGCTGGATGGGGCTCGACATCGGTCCGAAGTCAGTTGACCTCTTCAAGAAGGTATTGGCCGACGCCAAGACCGTTGTTTGGAACGGTCCAATGGGCGTCTTCGAAATGGAAAACTTTGCCAAGGGGACCCTGGAAGTTGGGAAGTTCCTCGGCACGTTGACTGATGCAACGACGATCGTCGGTGGGGGGGACTCCACGGCGGCCGCAAAGCAACTCGGCATCGCCGACAAGCTGACCCACATCTCCACTGGTGGGGGTGCTTCCTTGACTTACCTCGAAGGCAAGCCGCTGCCGGGGATCGTTGCCATCTCCGACAAGTAATGCAAAAACGGTACTCCACTGCAAGGCGGGGTACGTTTTTTTGATGGGTCACACTGAAAATTGAGAAACGGGGGCAAAGCGATGCGCAAACCATTAATCGTCGGCAACTGGAAGATGTACAAAACGATCACCGAGGCCGAGGACTACGTTGCCCAAATCAAGGACCGCCTGCCGGCCAAGCAGGTGGCCGAGGTGGAACTGGCGGTGCCGACCCTCTTCTTGCAGTCATTGGCCCGGCTGACCGCTGCCTCACCGCTCAAGATCGTGGCCGAGAACTGCTTCTACCAGGATGAGGGGGCCTTCACCGGCGAAACCAGCCCGCTGGCCCTCCGCGAGCTGGGGATCAAGCACGTCATCCTCGGCCACTCCGAGCGGCGGCGGCTCTTCTTCGAAAGCGACCAGGTGGTCAACCAGAAGGTTCACGCCGCCCTCAGCGCCGGCCTCTGCCCGATCCTCTGCGTCGACGAAACGATGAAGCGCTTGGCCGAGCACGGCCAGGTGGCCTGGGTGGTCAACCAGGTGATTACCGGCCTGGCCGGGGTCAGCGAGGACCAGCTGGCCCACATCGTGATCGCCTACGAACCAAGCTGGGCGATCGGCACCGGCAAGGCGGCCGCCAGCCCGGTGGAGGCCAACGAAGGCTGCTACCTGATTCGCCAGACGGTTGCCTGCCTGTACGGCGAGGCCGCCGCCAACCGGGTGCGGATCCTCTACGGCGGGAGCGTCAACCAGGCGAACCTGCCCCAGCTGATCGGCCGGCCCGACATCGACGGGGTGCTGATTGGCCGCGCCAGCCTCGACCCGGCCACCTTCCTGACGATGGTCGACCAGGTGGTGGCCGCTAGTGGCGGAGAAGCATCTGCTTGAGGTTGCGCCACCAGCCACCCTTTTCCTGGTGGTCGGCCACCGGTTGGGTGACCTCGACGCAGCCGAGGTACTTGCCGGCCGCATCGTGGAGGGCGTAGAAGGCGATGTTGACCGGCTGGCCCTGGTGGTGGATCAGCAGGCTGAGCTTGCCCCGCTTGCCGGCATGCATCTGGTCGAGCACCGCCTGCACCCGGGCCTGGCTGTGGCCGGGGTGGACCGCCCGCACCGGCTTGCCGAGGTCGGCGTCGGTGCGGGCGAAGAGTCGGTGGCGGTTGGCCGAGGACCAGCGGACGATGTCGTGGTCGTCGATGAAGTCGAATTCGACCGGGATGGTGGCGAAGATGGCGCTTAACTCGGCCGTCGTCAGTTGGCCACCGGGAAGGGTGATTGTTTCCATTATTAACGATCCTTTCTGCTTGGTTGTGTGAGTCACTTTCTATTGTAACACCGAATTAATTTCCTAATTTTGCTACCAAAATTATCCCATAAATGCAACCGCTTCCCGAAAATTCCTTTTCCCTTCAGCCTTGTTTTAAGCTGAACAAAATAATACAATAGGGAGCGTAAGCAAAATTACTAGTCAAACCATTCCAGAGGAGAGAAAAAAATGTCATTAATTACTGATATTTACGCTCGTGAAGTCCTCGACTCACGTGGGAACCCTACTGTTGAAGCTGAAGTCTACACCGAAGCTGGTGGCGTTGGCCGCGGCATCGTACCGTCTGGGGCTTCAACTGGTGAACACGAAGCGGTTGAACTTCGGGACGGCGACAAGGACCGCTTCGGTGGCAAGGGCGTACTGAAGGCCGTTGCCAACGTTAACAACGTGATTGCCAAGGAAATCGTTGGGATGGAAGTAACTGACCAAATCGCGATCGACAAGGCAATGATCAAGCTTGACGGCACGCCGAACAAGGGCAAGCTTGGCGCCAACGCCATCCTGGCCGTTTCCCTGGCTGCTGCCCGGGCCGCTGCCGACGAACTCCAAGTGCCGCTGTACAACTACCTTGGCGGCTTCAACGCCCACGTTCTGCCGACGCCGATGATGAACGTCATCAACGGGGGGGCGCACTCCGACAACAAGGTAGACTTCCAAGAATTCATGATCATGCCGGTTGGTGCCAAGACGGTGCGCGAAGCCATCCGGATGGGTTCCGAAACTTTCCACGCCCTCAAGAAGGAACTGGAAAAGGACGGCAAGGTAACCTCCGTTGGTGACGAAGGTGGGTTTGCCCCGGACTTCGCCAACAACGAAGAACCATTCCAATACCTGATCAAGGCGATCGAAGACGCTGGCTACAAGCCGGGCAAGGACGTTGCCATTGCCTTCGACGTTGCCGCTTCCGAACTCTGGAACGACGACGACAAGAAGTACAAGCTTCGTTGGTCGACTGGTGAAGAATACACCACCGAAGAATGGATCGAATACCTGTCGGGGATCATCGCTAAGTACCCGGTTGTTTCGGTTGAAGACCCGATCGACGAAAACAACTGGGACGACTGGGTAACCCTGACCAACAAGCTGGGCAAGAAGGTTCAACTGGTTGGGGACGACTTCTTCGTAACCAACACCGACTACCTGGCCAAGGGGATCAAGATGGGTGCCGCTAACTCGATCCTGATCAAGCTCAACCAAATCGGGACCCTGACTGAAACGGTTGAAGCCATCGAAATGGCCAAGGAAGCTGGCTACACGGCCATCGTTTCCCACCGCTCTGGTGAAACCGAAGACACGACGATCGCTGACCTCGTGGTTGCTACGAACGCCGGCCAAATCAAGACTGGTTCGATGAGCCGGACTGACCGCCTTGCAAAGTACAACCAACTGATGCGGATCGAAGACAACCTGGGCGACGTTGCTCAATACAAGGGGATCCACTCCTTCTACAACCTGAGCGAACAAGCTCGCCAAGACATCGAAAACCGTTAATTTTAGCGGGACCGGTGCAAAGGGGGACGGAAGCAATTCCGTCCTCTTTTTATTTGCGTTTTCGGGAGCGAAATTAAAGCAAAATTAGAAATGCTTGCAGCTCCCTTAAGATTTCCGTATAATTATTTCTTAGGAACGTTTAACGTTAGTCGCTGCCGGAACGCTAACCCGGCCCACTCTCCAATCGTGGGGGAGGAGGGAAGCGGGCCGGGAGCCCAAACGGTTTGCGGTCACTTTAGGGGGGTACCATAGGGAACCGCCCGAAATGGAGGAAGAGAAGATGTCGCAAAAGAATGGCGGCGCGCCGGAATTGAACCGAACAATGTCGGCGGGCCAAATGGAGATGATCTCCCTCGGGGGAGCGATCGGGGTCGGACTCTTCATGGGGTCGACCTCGACGATTAAGTGGACGGGGCCGTCCGTCCTCTTGGCCTACATGTTTGTCGGCCTGATCTTGTACATCGTGATGCGGGCCCTTGGGGAGATGATCTACGTCAATCCCGGGACCGGCTCCTTTGCCGACTACGCTACCGAGTACGTCCACCCGCTGGCCGGCTACCTCGCCAAGTGGGCCAACGTCTTTGAATACATCGTGGTTGGGATGTCGGAAGTCGTGGCGGCCACCGAGTACCTCAAGTACTGGTGGCCCAAACTCCACCCCTTCAGCGTCGGCCTGATCATCATCGCCTTTTTGGTCCTGGCCAACCTCGCTAGTGCCAAGGCCTACGGGTCGCTGGAATTCTGGTTTGCCATGATCAAGGTGGTCACGATCATCTTCATGATCGTCCTCGGCCTCCTGGTGATCTTCCTCGGGGTGGGGAACGGCGGTCACCCGGTGGGCCTTAGCAACCTCTGGAAGAACGGTGGCTTCTTCACCGGGGGCTGGACCGGCTTCTTCTTCTCGATGTCGATCATCGTCGGCTCCTACCAGGGAATCGAACTGCTGGGGATCTCGGCCGGGGAAGTGGCCAACCCACAGCAGGCGGTCGTCAAGTCGGTTAAGTCGGTCCTCTTCCGGATCCTGATCTTCTACGTTGGGGCGATCTTCGTGATCGTGACCATCTACCCGTGGAACCACCTGAGTAGCGTCGGCTCGCCATTCGTTTCGACCTTCGCCAAGGTGGGGATCACGGCGGCGGCCTCGATCATTAACTTCGTCGTCCTGACGGCGGCCCTCTCCGGGGCCAACTCGGGGATCTACTCCTCGAGCCGGATGCTCTTCAAGCTGGCCCACGAGGGCGACGCGCCGAAGATCTTCGGCCGCCTGTCCAAGCGGATCGTTCCCGACGCCGCCATCCTCGGGATTTCCGGCGGGATCCTGCTGGGCTTCATCCTTGACATGCTGGTCTCGGCCTCCAACAAGTCGACCGCCGACCTCTTCGTGGTGGTCTTCAGTTCCTCGGTCCTGCCGGGGATGATCCCGTGGTTCGTGATTTTGCTGGCCGAGTTGCGCTTCCGCCGCAACAACCAGGAAATGATGGCTGACCACCCCTTCAAGCTGCCCCTCTACCCGTTCTCGAACTACTTTGCCTTCGTCATGCTGATCGTGATCGTCGGCTTCATGTTCGTTAACCCGGACACCCGGGTGTCGGTAACCGTCGGGGCGGCGGTCCTGATCATTGCCACCCTCTTCTACCTGGTTCGCCACCGCGACCAACTGGCTAAGAAATGAAATTGGAAATAGCTGATAATTCGGGGCTGGGAAGAAACTCATTTCTTCCCAGCCTCTTTTTGACTTCTCCTAATATTACTCTGCAATCGCGGGAAAAAGGGCGCTCCTAGCAGCTGCGCAAGAACGAACTCCGGCCCGGTCCCCGTGCCAAAGCCCGTTCTCACTTAGCTGTACGGAACGCTTTAAACCTTTTTTTTCAGCTTCTTTTTTCATTTCCCGGGAAATATTTGGCAGACGACGGTCCGCCCTTTTCCCGGGAAATAGAATTTGGTACACTAGGAATCGTTTGGTATCCGGGCCCCCGCGCAGGCGGCGGGGCCCGGAAATAAAAGCAATAAGGGAGACGAAGATTGTGCGGAAGCGAAAATTGATCGGGGTTCGCTATGCCAACAGCCGGCAAATCTGGCGGGCGATCGTGATCGGCCTGGTGACCGGCCTAGTGGTCAGCCTCTTTCGGTTGGCGATCCAGGCCGTCCTCGGCGGGGTCAAGCAGGCCTTTGCCTTCTTCCACCAGCAACCGCTCTGGCTGCTGGCCTGGGCGGCGATGATGGTTCTCCTGGGGCTGGCCCTGGGGAACCTGGCCCAGCGCTACCCGGACATCAAGGGGTCGGGGATTCCCCAGGTCGAGGGGCAACTGACCGGCCAGTACGACGAGGAATGGTGGCCGGTCCTCTGGCGTAAGTTCTGCGGCGGGATCCTGGCGATCGGCTCCGGCCTCTACCTTGGTCGCGAGGGACCGTCGATCCAGCTCGGCGCGACCGTCGGCCAGGGGATCAGCGAGCACGGCGAGGTGACCCCGGTCGAGCGGCGGGTCGGAATCGCCAGCGGGGCGGCGGCGGGCCTCTCGGCGGCCTTCAACGCCCCGATTGCCAGCACCCTCTTCATCCTCGAGGAGGTCTACCACAACTTCTCGCCGCTGGTCTGGCTCTCGGTCTTCATCAGCTCGCTGGCGGCCAATCTGGTCTCGATCCAGTTCTTCGGCCTCAAGCCCGACCTCAACGTTCCCCACGAAACCCTCTTCCCCCTCCACCAGTACTGGTACCTGATTGGTCTCGGCGTCCTCCTCGGCCTGCTGGGGCGGGGCTACCAGCTGGTGGTCCTGCGGCTGGGCAAGTGGAGCCGCAAAATTAGCTGGCTGAAGCCGACCTGGTACCCGGTACTTGCATTGCTCTTGCTGATCCCGATCGCCTGGTGGTTGCCGACCACCCTCGGCGGGGGCAACGAGCTGATCGTCAAGCTCAACACCCTGCCGGCCTCGGTGGGCCTCTTTTTGGGTCTCTTCGTCCTCCGCTTCGTCTTTTCGATGATTTCCTACGGGACCGAGCTGCCCGGCGGGATCTTCCTGCCGATCCTCTCTCTGGGGGCGGTCCTCGGCGGCCTCTACTGCGTGATTTTAATTAACCTCCACCTGGTACCGCAACGCTACCTGGCCAACTACATCATCTACGCGATGGCCGGCTACTTTGCCTGCATCTCCAAGGCCCCCTTCACGGCGATCCTCTTGATCACCGAGATGGTGGGGACGATGGCCCACCTGATGCCGCTGGCGGTGGTGGCGGTGATTGCCTACCTGGTGGTCGACGCGCTCAACGGGGCGCCGGTCTACGCCGCCATGCTGGCCAACTTCATGCACAAGCAACCGGCCCGGCCGCTGGTAGGGTTGACCCAGATGACGACCACCATCTTCACCGGCGCTCCGCTGGAGGGGGTTAAGATCAAGGACTACCCCTGGCCTACCGGGAGCCTGATCTTGATGATCTACCGCGGGGACGGCGAGGTGATCCCCCACGGGCAAACCACCCTCCAGGCCGGCGACACCCTCCTGATCCAGCTAACCGGGCCCAAGGCGGCCAGCTACCAGCGCCAGTTGCGCCAGGCGGCCGGCCAGGGGCAAGAGAAGGGGGCTAATGGTTGAGGAACCCCGCTTAAGTATGGTATGATCGTTAAGATATCTAGTGGTTGAAAATAGGAGGAAAAAAGCAGCATGTTAATGACCCTCTTCTTGATCGACTGCGTTGTGCTAATTGCTTGCGTAATGATGCAACCAGCAAAGACTGATAATGACGCCATGTCCGCCTTGACCGGTGGGTCCGGCGACCTCTTCTCCCGCCGCAAGGCCCGGGGGTTTGAGGCCGTGATGCAGATCGTCACCACGATTGTGGGGATCATCTTCTTCATTTTGGCCCTGGCGATCATCTACATTTCCGCGCACTAGACAACGCGCCAAGAAATAGAAAATGCTTGAAGGGGCGGTGGCAACAGTCACGGCCCCTTCTTACTATCTGAGAGGAATTGTGTAATGACAGACTTAAAAGCAGCAATCCTGGCCGTCCTCGGCGAGAAGCCGACGATCAGCTTGACGGTCGAAAAGATTAGTCGCCAGCTCAAGAAGACGACCGCCACCGACTTCACCCCGATCGTTCAGGCCCTGGCCCAGCTGGAGCGGGAAAAGAAAGTTGAGGTCACCGACCGCGGCGAGTTCCGCCTCGTGCCCCAGGCCCAAGAAATCGTCGGCGTCTTCCACGGTAACGCCAAGGGCTTTGGCTTCGTGGCCTACGACGAGGAACTGCCCGACATCTACGTCAACCCCGACCACACCGCCCACGCCCTGACCGGCGACGAGGTCAAGGTCAAGATCCTGAAGGCCGGCGACCCGACCCGCGACCAGGGACCGGAGGGGGAAGTCACCGAGATCTTGAACCACAAGTACACCCAGGTGGTCGGCGAGTTCAAGAACCTGACGATGGGCGACTTCATCGGCGAAGTGATCCTAAAGGACAAGAAGCTGACCAACTTCCGCTTCTACGTCACCGGCGAGGGGATTCACCCGCAAGACAACGAGGTGATCACCGCCTCGATCAAGACCTACCCGACGGCCGACGCGCCAACCATCATGACCGGCCCGGCCCTGGAAGTGATCGGTGACAAGGACGAGCCGGGGATCGACATCCTCTCGGTGGTCTACGCCCACGAGGTGCCGCACGAGTTCCCGCAGGAGGCGATCGACCAGGCTAATGCAATTCCGCTCCACGTCCTGGACGAAGAGCGCAAGGGGCGGCGCGACCTGACCGACCAGCCCCTGGTGACGATCGACAGCATCGAGTCCAAGGACCTCGACGACGCCGTGGTTGCCTGGAAGCTCGATAACGGCAACTACCACCTCGGCGTCCACATTGCCGACGTTTCCCACTACGTCAAGCCGGGGACCCCGCTCGACGAGGAGGCCTTCAAGCGCGGCACCTCGGTCTACTTGACCGACCGGGTGATCCCGATGCTGCCGAAGCGGCTCTCGAACGGGATCTGCTCGCTCAACCCGAACGAGGACCGCTTGGCGATGTCCTGCGAAATGGAAATCAACCCCCAGGGGGAGGTCGTCAAGGAAGAAATCTTCCCGTCGGTGATCCGCTCCCACGCCCGGATGACCTACAAGGCGGTCAACCGGATTTTGTCCGACCACGACGAAAAGACCCGCCAGCAGTACCACGAGCTGGTGCCGATGTTTGAAACGATGGCCGACTTGCACCGGATCCTGCTCAAGCACCGCCACCGCCGCGGGGCGATCGACTTCGAGGCCCCGGAGGCCAAGATCATCGTCGACGAGGCCGGCCACCCGACCGACATTGAGCTCCGCGACCGCGGCCTGTCCGAGCGGATGATCGAGTCCTTCATGCTGGCGGCCAACGAAACCGTCGCCGAGCACTACTACAAGCTCCACGTGCCCTTCCTCTACCGGATCCACGAGACCCCGGATGGCGAGCGGATCAAGAACTTCGCCGAGTTCTTGAGCGTCTTTGGCATCCAGATGAAGGGCGATCTCAAGAACGTCTCACCGAAGATGCTGCAAAAGGTCCTCAAGGACGTGGCCGGGACGCCGGAGGAACAGATGGTTCAGGTGATGATGCTGCGGAGCATGCAGCAGGCCAAGTACGCCGATGAGGAAGTCGGCCACTTCGGCCTCGGCGCTAAGTACTACACCCACTTCACCTCGCCGATTCGCCGTTACCCGGACACGACGGTTCATCGCCTGATCCGCTGGTACAAGGAGCACGGCACCGGGGCGGAGGCCAAGGCCAAGTACAAGGATCGCCTGGCCGAGATCGCCGAGCACACCTCGGTCACCGAACGGCGCGGGATCGACACCGAGCGCGACGTCGACAGCATGAAGAAGGCCGAGTACATGGCCGACCACGTGGGCGAAACCTTCGACGCGGTGGTCTCCTCGGTAATGAAGTTCGGCCTCTTCGTCGCCCTGGAAAACACGGTCGAGGGGCTGATCCACATCAGCGCCATGCAGGACGACTTCTACGAGTACCTCGAAAAGCACATGGCCCTGGTGGGGCGGCGCAACCACCACATCTTCCAGATCGGCCAGCCGGTCAAGGTCAAGCTACTGCGGGTCGACAAGGACCAGCGCGAGGTCGACTTCGAGTTGGTTAACCCGGGCGAGGCCCCGGTTACCAAGCTGCGGGTGCCGCACCAAACCGATCACCACCGCGGTCGCGGCAGCTCGCGGCGCAACCAGGGCCGCCAGCGTAACCAGCGGGCCGAGAAGCGGCGCGAAAACGGCGACCGCAACAGTTACCAAATCAACCGCGGTCAAACCCGCCACAAGGGCGACAAGGAGGCCCACCGCCGCCGGCGCAACAACGGCAACCGCCACTAGCCGGGCGCCCCAAAGGGGGGACGACCTGATTTTCCTGGGGGGATTTGAATGGCAAAGAAGAAAAAGCAAGCGCTCGACGCGAACCTGATCGCGCAAAACCGCAAGGCCCGCCACGACTACGCGGTCACCGAGACCTACGAGGCCGGCCTGGTGCTGACCGGGACCGAGATCAAGTCGGTCCGCGCCCGCCGGGTCCAGCTCAAGGACGGCTACGCCCAGTTCCACGACGGCGAGCTGTGGCTGATGAACGTCCACATCAACGAGTACGATAACGGCACCGTCTTCAACCACGACCCGCTCCGCAACCGCAAGCTCCTCCTCCACAAGAAGGAGCTCAAGAAGCTACGCGAGGCCCTGGCCACCAAGGGGGTCACCCTGATTCCGCTCAAGATGTACCTCAAGCACGGCTTCGCCAAGGTCCTCCTCGGCCTGGCCAAGGGGAAGCACGAGTACGACAAGCGCAACGACATCCGGCGCCGCGAACAGGAGCGCCAGATCGCGCGGGTAATGAAGCACTACTAGCAAAGAGGCTGGGAAGAAACTCATTTCTTCCCAGCCTCTTTACGTTCCTCTCCGAATATTACACTGCAATCGCGGGAAACAAGGGCGCTCCTAGCAGCTGCGCAAGGACGAACTCTGGCCCGTCCCGTGCCAAAGCCCGCTCTCACTTAGCTGTACGGAGCGCTTGAAACCTTGTTTCCCAGCTTCTTTTGCTTTAGGCGAACAGTAGCACCCGGCTCCCCAATGCCAGCACCCAGCCGGCCGCCAGGTAGGGGACCAGCGGCAGCGGCTGGCGGGCGTAGAGGCGGCGGTCGGCCAGGGTCAACAGGCTGCCGAAGAGGACCGTCCAGCAGGCCAGCTCGCTCCCGGCCAGCAGGGTCAGGGCGCAGAGAAAGTCACCGTCGCCGCTGCCTAGTCCCGGCAGGCGGGCGAGCAGTAGCCAGCAGAGGGCCAGGGCCAGGTCGAGGCCGGTCCAGCTTGCCGGCGGGGTCAGCAGGGCCAGCGGCAGCAGGCCGACTAGTAACCAGGGGCAGATCCACTGGCGGGTCCAGTCGGTCGTCGCCATCACCAGCAGGGCGGAGACGACCACCAGGCTCGCTCCCCAGCTTGGCAAAGACCCGGGCGCCAGGATGACCAGGGCGGCCCCGCTGGCCAGTTCGCTCAGCGGCCAGAAGGGGCTGATGGTGGCCCCACAATCGTGGCAGCGGCCCCGCTGCACTAGCCAGCCGACCACCGGCACCAGCTGCCAGACCCGCAGGCGGTGGCCACAGTTCTCGCAGGCCGAGTAGGGCGGGTAGGGGTGCGCGTGGTTTAGCCAGTGGCGCCAGACCATCGTGGTGACAAAGGAGGCCCAGCAGGCCCCAAAGACGAAACGAATCCAGTTCATGAAATTTACCTCCTACTATTTATATACGCGCAAAGGCCCGAAAAAGTTCGGTCAAAATTTTTTAACTTGCGTTGACTTTGCCCCCCGTTCGTGGTACCTTAACAAAGGTGCTTTTTTAGCAACGGAAAAGTCTGTCGAGGGGCAGACGTCTGTCCCAGCGATAGCACAGAAAGAAATAATATCCGGGCCCTTTTTTTATTCGCAAAAAAGAACCGCCTGGATATGTGGACTTAAAAATTAGGAAGGGGAAAAATAATGCCTACTATCAACCAATTGGTTCGCAAGGGCCGCAAGTCCCACAAGGGCAAGTCCAAGTCACCTGCCTTGGGTTACGTTTACAACAGCTTCAAGAAGGAAGAAATCAAGGACCCGTCACCGCAAAAGCGGGGGGTTGCTACCCGTGTCGGCACGATGACGCCGAAGAAGCCGAACTCGGCATTGCGGAAGTACGCCCGTGTTCGTCTGTCCAACCTGATCGAAGTTACTGCTTACATTCCGGGGATTGGCCACAACCTGCAAGAACACTCGGTTGTCCTCATTCGGGGGGGCCGTGTAAAGGACTTGCCTGGGGTTCGTTACCACATCATCCGGGGGACGCTCGACACCGCCGGGGTTGAAGGCCGGATGCAAAGCCGTTCCAAGTACGGTGCTAAGAAGCCGAAGAAGTAAGCATAAGAGCAGATTTAAGGAGGGATTAAGCAATGCCGCGTAAAGGACACATTGCCAAGCCAGAAGTATTACCAGACCCGATTTACAACTCAAAGCTGGTAACGTCGATGATCAACCACCTGATGCTCGACGGGAAGCGGGGGACTGCTTCCAAGATCTTGTACCAAGCCTTTGAAGTGATCAAGGAACAAACTGGGAACGACCCGGTTGAAGTCTTTGAACAAGCCATGGAAAACGTTCAACCAGCCCTGGAAGTTAAGGCCCGCCGGATCGGTGGTTCTAACTACCAAGTGCCGATCGAAGTTCGCCCGGACCGGCAACGGACCCTGGCCCTTCGTTGGTTGACCCAATACGCTCGTCTGCGGGGTGAACACACGATGGTGGAACGCCTGGCAAACGAAATCATCGACGCTTCGAACAACACCGGGGCTTCCATCAAGAAGAAGGAAGACACCCTGCGGATGGCCGAAGCCAACCGGGCCTTTGCTCACTACCGCTGGTAATTTCTTGGGGGCAGTCGCCTGACTGTGTTCAATATTAAAGGGGCGACGCAGACTATTTTTCGTCACCCCTTTTTCTCAAATTAAGACCAAATTTGAAGGGAGATTAATTCAAGATGGCTAACAAACGTGAATACCCACTTGCCAAGACCCGCAACATCGGGATCATGGCCCACATCGACGCGGGGAAGACCACGGCAACCGAACGGATTCTCTACTACACCGGGAAGATTCACAAGATTGGTGAAACCCACGACGGGGCTTCCCAAATGGACTGGATGGATGAAGAAAAGGAACGTGGGATCACGATCACTTCCGCTGCCACCACGGCCGTTTGGAAGGACCACCGGATCAACATCATCGACACCCCGGGGCACGTGGACTTCACCGTCGAAGTTGAACGGGCCCTCCGGGTGCTCGACGGGGCGGTAACCGTCCTCGACGCCCAAGCGGGGGTTGAACCGCAAACCGAAACTGTTTGGCGCCAAGCCGACGACTTCAACGTTCCGCGGATCGTCTTCGCCAACAAGATGGACAAGTTGGGGGCCAACTTCGACTACTCCGTTCAAACGATCAAGGACCGGCTCAACGTTACCCCGTTGCCGATCCAAATGCCAATCGGGGCCGAAGACGACTTCATCGGTCTGGTTGACCTGATCGAAATGAAGGCCTACATCTACGACGAAGACAAGCTCGGCGAAAACTGGGACACGGTTGACATTCCGGACGACCTCAAGGACGAAGCCCAAAAGCGTCACGACGCCATGATCGAAACCCTGGCCGACGTTAACGACGACATCATGGAAAAGTACCTCGAAGGGGACGAAATTTCCGTTGATGAAATCAAGGCCGCAATCCGGAAGGCAACCCTGGACATCGAACTCTTCCCGGTTCTGGCAGGTTCCGCCTACAAGGATAAGGGGATCCAAATGATGCTCGACGCCGTGCTCGACTTCCTGCCATCCCCGCTTGACGTTAAGCCGTTCGTGGCCACTGACGAAGACGGGAACGAAGTTGAACTGACTGCCGGCGACGACAAGCCGTTCGCTGCCCTGGCCTTCAAGATCGCCACCGACCCGTTCGTTGGGCGGTTGACCTTCCTGCGGGTCTACACCGGTTCCCTGCAATCCGGTTCTTACGTTCTCAACGCCACTAAGGGCAAGCGGGAACGGATTGGTCGTTTGCTGCAAATGCACTCCAACCAACAACAAGAAATTCCGGAAGTCTTCTCCGGGGACATCGCAGCCGCAATCGGCCTGAAGAACACCACTACTGGTGACTCCCTGACCGACCCTGACCACCCGCTGCAACTCGAATCGATGGACTTCCCAGAACCGGTTATCCAAGTGTCGGTTGAACCAAAGTCCAAGAACGACCAAGACAAGATGGACAAGGGGCTGCAAAAGCTGGCCGAAGAAGACCCGACCTTCAAGGCCGAAACCAACCCAGAAACCGGTGAAACCCTGATCGCCGGGATGGGTGAACTCCACTTGGACATCATCGTTGAACGGCTCCGTCGTGAATTCCACGCCGAAGTTACCGTTGGGAAGCCGCAAGTTTCCTACCGGGAAGCCTTCACCAAGCAAGTTTCCGCCCAAGGGAAGTTTGTTCGTCAATCTGGTGGTAAGGGTCAATACGGGGACGTTTGGATTGAATTCACGCCGCTTGAAGAAGGGGAAGGGTTCCAATTCGAAGACGCCATCGTCGGTGGGGTTGTTCCGCGTGAATACATCCCGGCCGTTGAACAAGGGCTCAAGGAAGCCATGGAAAACGGGGTCCTCGCCGGTTACCCACTGGTTGACCTCAAGGCCAAGCTCTACGATGGTTCCTACCACGAAGTCGACTCCTCCGAAGCGGCCTTCAAGGTTGCCGCTTCGCTGGCCCTGAAGAACGCTGCTCCGAAGGGTGAAGCGGTCATCCTCGAACCAATCATGAAGGTTGACATCGTTGCCCCAGAAGACAACCTCGGGGACGTAATGGGTCACGTTACCGCTCGTCGTGGTTCGATCGACGGGATGGAAGAACGCGGGAACGCCCAACTGGTTCACGCCTTCGTTCCGCTGTCCGAAATGTTCGGTTACGCAACCACCCTTCGTTCCGCTACCCAAGGGCGCGGGACCTTCACGATGACCTTCGATCACTACTCCGCTGTGCCGAAGTCCATCCAAGAAGAAATCATCGAAAAGAACGGCGGCAACAAGTAATTATTGCCTACCGGGAAACCGGGAAGCTGAGCAATCGGCTTCCCGGTTTTTTGTGCTTTCCAGCAAAGGCGGCCCCGCGGGACTTGTGGCCGCTGTTCACAACCCTGCTTGGCAGTGGTGGGTGGGGGCCGCCATTTTTGAAAACAAGCCGCCAGGGGCATTTTCACTAACTAATCAAAGTTCGGGACGGAGGATCCTTAATTTGCAAGCGGAACCGGCTTTCCTTTTTTAATTGTTCAAAAAAGAGCAAAAGAATTAAAGATTTTCAAAAGGACTTGGTGTATAATGGATACCGTAATCAAATGATACTTTTCACAAAACCGGCGATTCCGCGGTCGGCGGCAAGTGGAAAGGCTTGCAATTATTGGTTGGAAAACGCATTTATTCGATGGATTGAATGAGGTTGAACAATGGAATTAGAGAAAATCAACTATAAAAAGTTCATCTGGCCGATCGTGATTGGCCTCTTGATCTGGTTTACCGCGCCAGTCCGGCCGAGCGGGGTCTCGGTTACTGCCTGGCACCTGCTGGCCCTCTTCGTGGCCACGATTGTCGGTTGTATCACCCAACCCCTCGGGATTGCCGGGGTTACCTTGATCGGGTTCGTCCTGACCGTTGCCCTTGGCTTCACCGACATGAAGACGGCCCTGACCGCCTTTGAAAACTCCGCCGCTTGGCTGATCGCGATGGCCTTCCTTCTTTCGCGGGGGATCGTTAAGACCGGGCTCGGCCGCCGGGTGGCCCTGATCTTCGTCCGCCTCTTCGGGAAGCGGACCCTCGGGCTGGCCTACGCCATCACCGGGATTGACCTGATCACCGCCCCGGCGACGCCAAGTAACACCGCCCGGGCCGGGGGGATCGTCTTCCCGCTGATCAAGTCGCTGGCCGAAACCTTCAACTCGACCCCGGACAAGGGGACCGAAGGCGAAATCGGGTCCTACCTGGTCTTCACCGAGTTCCACGCCAACCTGCTGACCAGTGCCCTCTTCATGACGGCGATGGCCCCGAACCTGGTTGCCATGCAAATGGCCGACAAGCTCGGCGTCCACATCACCTGGATCGGCTGGTTCCTGGCAACTTCGATTCCGGTCCTGCTTTGCCTGGTCGTTGTTCCGTGGATCATCTACAAGCTCTTCCCGCCGAAGATCAAGCAAACGCCGAACGCCAAGGAATGGGCCGAAGGTGAACTGGACAAGATGGGCAAGATGAAGCCGGGTGAAATCATCATGAGCTTCGCCTTCATCCTGACCCTGGTTCTCTGGATGCTGACCAGCGTTACCGGGATGGACGCCACCTTCATTGCCTTCTTGGCAATCGACATTCTCCTGGTTACCGGGGTCCTCTCGGTTCAAGACGTTCTGGCCGAAAAGGGGGCCTGGAACGTGCTGGTTTGGTTGAGTATCCTGGTTTACATGGCCGGCCTGCTCACCGAATCCGGGTTGATCAAGTGGCTGTCGGACGCGATGGCATCTAGCCTCCACGGGATGGGCTGGGTTACCGTCCTGGTCATCCTCGGGGTCGTCCTCTTCTACACCCACTACTTCTTTGCCAGTGCCACGGCCCACGTGACGGCGATGTACGCTCCGTTCCTCGGGGTGGCCATCTCCGCCGGGGCCCCGCACTACCTGGCCGCCATGTTCCTGGCCGCCATGTCTGCCGTGATGGCCTCGACTACCCACTACGCCAACGGGCCGGCTTCGATCCTGGCTTCCTCTGGTTACGTTAAGCAGGGGACCTGGTGGAAGCTGAACTTCGTCCTCGGGATCTTCTACATCGTGGTTCTGTCCACGGTCGGCATCCTCTGGATGAAGATGATTGGCCTCGGCTAGTTCTTAATTGCATTCAAAAAGCACCGCTGCGGCGGTGCTTTTTTCGTGTGTGGGGACGGAAAAAAACAGCGCTGGGGGAGAATCGCCACCAGCGCTGTTAAGGAGAGGAAAAGTTACTTGAGCTCGTTGAGGATCCGGACGGCGGTCGCCTCGTTGATTACCAGGTCGGTGAAGAACTCGCCGCGTAGGGCGCCGAGCGCGGCCCGGTACTTCGACTTCCCCTGGACGATCGCAAAGCGGCGCGGCACCTTTAGGATCGTGTCCAGCGGCAGGGAGAGGCACTTGTCCTGGCCGGCGTTGAGGAAGACGCCGTTGACGTCGTAGGGGCGGCCAAAGACCATCCCCGCCACCTGGTCGGCGGCCACCTCGGGGAAGATCGCCGCCCGGTTCTCGTTCCAGAGCGGGATCGAATCGACCGACTCGAGGGTGCCGATCCCGCTGATGATCAGGTCGGCCCGCTTGGCCACGGCCAGGGTCCGCTCAATCGACGGTTCGGCCATGAATCCGGCCCGCACCTGGTCGTTTAGGATGTATAATGGGCCCGGGATGGTAAAGTAGTGGGCGCCGAACTTGGCCGCCGCTCGCTGGACCATCCGCATCGACCCGGTCGAGGAGTGGTACTTCATGTTTTCCCCCATGAACTGGGCGAAGGTCAACTCCTCCTGCTCGGTCTTGACGAAGTGGTCGATCACCTCAAAGATCGTCTCCCCCCAGGAGAGGCTGACCACCTGGGCCTGCTTGATCAGCGACTGGGCCTGGATGGCGGCGAAGGCGGCCACCCGGTCGTCGCGCTTGGCTAGGTTGGTCGGGTCGGCAACCACGTAGAGGTGGGGGATCTTGAAGTGCTCCTTGAGCTGGCGTTCCAGCTCGACCCGCCGCTCGTAGCTGGCGTGGACGGTGATTTCCACGATCCCGCTGGCCAGCGCCTCGTCGAGGTACTTGAGGATCAGGTAGCGGCTGAGCGAGTACTTTTCCACCATCTTGTTGATTGGCATCTTGCTGAAATAGTAGTCCTGGGCAAGGTTTCCCAGGAGCAGTGAGTGTTGCGCGTCCATCGTAATTCCTCTCTCTTGCTTAGTATTGCCGAACCGGGGGCGATTAAGCGATAATTCTTATCATCTATTTTACCGGGATTGGCCGGGGAGGACAAGGTGAGTAAATTTTAAAAACATTAAATTTGCCGTTGTTATTTAAAAAAGTTAAACAAAGTGGTATATTAAAATCAGCTTGTTTATTAGTGAGCTTTTTACCAGGAAGGGGGAGGATCTGTGCAGATCCGCGAATACAACCTGCGGCTTCCGCGTTACCGCAAACGCTGGCAGGCATTCATGGAGCACAACGGCATTCACGAGTTTGGCCAGGCCGAACTGGCGCCGATCGAAAAGACCTACGTGTGGGAAGAGGACGGCGAGCTCGCCGCCACCGGCTCGATTGCCGGCAAGGTGCTCAAGTACGTGGCCGTGTGCGAGAAGTTCAAGGACGGCGGCGCCCTCTTCAACCAGGTGGTTTCCCACCTGGTCAACGAGGAGGCCAGCCGCGGCCGCTTCCACCTGTTGGTCTTCACCAAGCCCAAGTACGTCAAGAGCTTCGGCTACGTCGGCTTCAAGCCGCTGGCCCAGACCGATCAGGGGGCCTTTTTGGAAAGCGGTACCCCGGGGGTTAGCGACTACCTGGCGAACCTGCCCCACTTTGAGCGGGGGAAGACGGCGGCGATCGTGATGAACGCCAACCCCTTCACCAAGGGCCACCGCGCCCTAGTGGAGAAGGCCAGCGCCGAAAACGACCAGGTCTACCTCTTCGTTGTCCAGGCCGACCGCTCCGTCTTCACCTTTGCCGAGCGCTTTGACCTAGTCAAGCAGGGGGTCAGCGACCTTACCAACGTGGTGGTCGTCCCCGGCGGCGACTACATGGTCTCCAGCGCCACCTTCCCGGCCTACTTCTTGAAGTCGGACCAGGAAATCGGCGCCTACCAGGCCGAGTTGGACGCGACGATCTTTCGCGATTCGATCGCCAAGCCGCTGCACATCACCGCCCGCTACCTGGGTGAAGAGCCCACTTCTAAGACGACCGCGGCCTATAACGCTGCCCTCTCGGCAGTCTTAGCCCCGCAAGTGGCCGTCAAGATCATTCCCCGCCACACGGAAGCAGGCGAGATTGTTTCCGCGACCACGGTCCGGCAGGCAATCCTGGCGGGGGATCAGGACCAGCTGGCCCGCTTGTTGCCACCAACCACCTTGACCTTTGTTAAGGAGAACTTTGCCGACTTACAGGCACGGATTCAGAAGAAGGGAAGTAAGTAAGGAATGGAAATTAAGCAAACCGCCCTGGCGGGGACCTTGGAATCCTCGGATATCCAAATCACCCTCAGCCAAGGGAGCAATGGGATTCAAATCGAGCTCGACTCCTCCGTCGAAGCCCTCTACGGCCCGCAAATCAAGCAGGTCATCACGACCACGTTGCAGGCGGCCGGAATCGACAACACCCAGGTCAAGGCCGTTGACAAGGGGGCGCTGGACTGCGTGATCAAGGCGCGGACCCTGGCGGCTGCCCAACGTGCTTTGGGGACGGTTGACGAACCAAACTGGGAGGTGCTTTAAGATGGAAGAACGCTTACGGCGGACGATGATGTTTGTCCCGGGCAACAACGCCGGGATGGTTAAGGATGCCGGGATCTACGGGGCCGACTCGATCATGTTCGACCTCGAAGACTCGGTTTCGATGGACCAAAAGGACGCGGCGCGGATGCTGGTCTACGAGGCCCTGCAAACCCAGGACTACGGCGATGCCGAACTGGTTGTCCGGGTTAACGGGATCGACACCCCTTACTTCAAGAACGACGTCTTCGCAATGGTCAAGGCCGGGATCCAAGTGGTCCGCCTGCCGAAGGTTGAATCGGCCCAAATGATGAAGGACCTGGTGGCCGTGGTTGAAGAAGCCGAGAAGAAGTTCAACATTCCGGTTGGTACCACCCACGTGATGGCCGCCATCGAAAGCGCCCGCGGGGTTCTCAAGGCCCTGGAAATCGCCGAAAGCACCGACCGGATGATCGGCCTGGCCCTGTCGGCGGAAGACTACACCACCGACATGAAGACCCACCGCTACCCAGACGGGGCGGAGCTTGAATTTGCCCGCAACATGATCCTCCACGCCGCCCGGGCGGCCGGGATCGCCGCCTTCGACACCGTCTTCACCAACATGAACGACGTGGAAGGCTTCCAACGCGAAACCGAGCACATCCACCAACTCGGCTTCGACGGCAAGTCGCTGGTTAACCCGCGGCAAATCGACTGGGTCAACAAGGTTTACGAACCGACCAAGAAGGAAATCGAAAACGCCCTCGACGTGGAAGCGGCAATCGAAGAAGCCAACGCCAAGGGTTCCGGGGTGATCTCGATGAACGGGCAAATGGTTGACCGCCCAGTGGTGCTCCGCGCTCAACGGGTATTGCGCTTGGCAAAGGCATCTGGCCTGATTGATGAGGATGGTGAATACATTGAAGAATAAGGTAGAACGCGAAATTCCGGCAGAATTCTTAGAAACGCGCAAGGGCTTTGAAAGCACCGAAATCGGCAACCCGGAAATCCAACGGACGGCCCCGCAAGTGCGGGTTTCGACCGGGGATGACAAGGTGGTCGACTCGATCGAAGACATCGTCAAGAAGCTGGTTAAGGACGGGATGACGATTTCCTTCCACCACCACCTGCGTGAAGGGGACTTCATCTTCAACAAGGTGATGGACGCAATCATCTCCCTCGGCATCAAGGACCTGACCCTGGCGCCGTCGTCGTTGACCAACACGATGAACGACAAGGTGGTTGAAGCCATCAAGGCCGGAACGATCACCAACATCACCAGCTCGGGGATGCGGGGCAGCCTCGGGGAAGCCGTTTCCCACGGTTTGCTCAAGAACCCGGTCATCTTCCGTTCCCACGGGAACCGCGCCCGTTCGATTGAAAACGGCGAAATCAAGATCGACGTTGCCTTCCTCGGAGTACCGAACGCCGACCGGCTGGGGAACGCCAACGGGATGACCGGCGACGCCGCCTTCGGTTCGCTCGGGTACGCCCTGATGGACGCCAACTACGCCAACAAGGTGGTTCTCCTGACCGACAACCTGGTTGACTACCCGAACACGCCGGCCTCGATCAAGCAGACCCAGGTCGACTACGTGGTTAAGGTCGACCAAGTCGGCGACCCGGACAGGATCGGGACTGGGGCCACCCGCTTCACCAAGAACCCGAAGGACCTCAAGATTGCCAAGATGGTAAACGACGTGATCGTGCACTCGCCGTACTTCAAGCAGGGCTTCTCCTTCCAAACCGGTTCCGGTGGGGCTGCCCTGGCCGTGGCCCGCTTCCTGCGCCAGTCGATGATCGACAGCGACATCAAGGCCTCCTTCGCCCTCGGTGGGATCACCAAGCCGATCGTTGACCTGCTCGAAGAAGGCTTGGTCAACAAGGTGATGGACGTCCAAGACTTCGACAAGGGCGCCGCTTCCTCGATGAAGAACAACAAGAACCAGCAGGAAATCGACGCCTCCTGGTACGCCGACCCTGAAAACAAGGGGGCAATGGTTGACCAACTCGACGTGGCCATCCTTTCGGCCCTGGAAATCGACACCGACTTCAACGTCAACGTCATGACCGGGTCCAACGGGGTCATTCGGGGAGCGATTGGGGGCCACCAAGACGCCGCCACGGCCAAGATGACGATCATCTCCGCGCCGCTGACCCGGGGCCGGATCGCCACCGTTGTGCCGAAGGTTTCGACCGTGGTTACGCCGGGGAGCTCGATTGACGTCCTGGTTACCGAAGTTGGGATCGCGGTTAACCCGAAGCGCCAAGACCTGATTGACGCCTTCAAGCAGGTCCCGGGCCTGCCGCTGGTTTCGATTGAGGAACTGCAACAACGGGCCGAAAAGATCGTTGGTAAGCCGCAACCGCTTGAATACACCGACCGCACCGTTGCCCTGGTTACCTACCGCGACGGCAGCCTGATCGACGTGATCAAGCAGGTAAAGGACTAGCCACTAGCAAATTCAGTAAACAGCAGAGGTCGGGAGTTTGTTCCTGGCTTCTTTTGTTTTATGATGGGGTGGAGGGCCTCCGCTCCGCGAAAATTGTGGGCCGTGACGATGGTGGGCCTCCGCTCCGCAAAAGGGGCGGGACCGTGACGATAGCGGGCACGACTTTGAGCCTCTTGCAGAGTCTCAAAGCTCGACCTTTCACTAGGCGGGAAACCCGCCAAGTGAAATTTCGCTATCTTGGCCCGCCCTTTTGCTCCGCTCCGGCCCGGCGACGAAGTGCTACTAAGGCACCTGATTGTGATCAGGCAACAACCACTTATTCGTAGTGGTTCGATTGGCTAGTGATTCTAGGGATGAACTAGGATCACGCTAATTTTTCGTTTAGCCGGAAAGTTGCCCGTTCCACGTGCCGTCACTTGTTAGTAGCATTGTTTATCAGCAGTTGTCGACCGAGCGAAAATAGCTCCCTCAGCCGGGGAATTTCTGCCAAAGTGAAGCCTCCTCCCTCCAAGTGCGAAAAGTAGCAGTGGTACCACCGCCGGAGGGGAGTAGACCCGGGAGCTCAGGGGTGAAATTGTTCTTGGCGATTTATCGCCTAGAACAAGGCCAAGCTTTGAGACCGGAACGGGCTCAAAGTTGTGCCCACCCCGTTCCAGTCTCCCGGAAGCTACTCCCCGGAGGCCCCGGCGTTCCAGCAGGGCTACGTTTCGCGGAGCGCAGGCCCCTCAAAACCACCGAAAGGATCAATTCATGGAGAACTTATTTGCCCAGGGGACGGCGGTCGACATTCCGGCCGTCCTCGAAAATCGCGACCGGCGGGTGGCCACCCAGGCCCACCTGCTCACGCCCGGGGTCGGCGCCGTGGTTGCCGCCAAGCTCAATATCCCCGGCCCAATCAAGAACAACGCCACCATTGCGGCCTTCTTCACCCGCCAGCTGGCCGCCTTCGAGGACCAGCTGCTGGCCGCCGGAATTTCCTTCCTGGTGGCCAGAGAATGGCCAACGGCGGCCACCGGGCCGGAGCGCTTCTACCAGGTCTTCGCCCCCGCCCCGGCGGTCAAGGCACTGACGACCCGTTTCGAGGAGTCGCAACCCTTCCGCCGCCTCTTTGACCTCGACGTCCTGACCCGCCAGGAAGGCCAGGTGGTCGGCCTCAGCCGGGCCGATGCCAACCAGCCGGCGAGGACCTGCCTGGTTTGCGGCCGGCCGGCCAAGGAGTGCGGCCGCTCACGGCGCCACTCGGTGGCCGACCTGCAGGCGGCGGTCGCCCGGATGATTGCGGCGGCCAGCGCGGCCGAAGAAGAGGCGGCCCTAGTGGAGCGACTAGTGACCAACGGCCTGCGGGCGCTGACCTACGAGGTGGTCACCTGGCCGAAGCCGGGCCTGGTTGACCCGGTGGAGGGGGCCGCCCACCCCGACATGGACACCTTCATGTTCCTCGATAGCTCGCTGGCCCTGCGGACCTACCTCCGCCAGTGCGGTCAGGCTGGCCTGGCCGCCGCTTCGGCCCGCCCGCAACTGCTCTTTAAGCAGATCCGCCGCTTCGGCCTGGCCGCCGAGCGGGCAATGTTTACCGCCACCAAGGGGGTCAACACCCACAAGGGGGCCCTCTTCTCCCTCGGGGTGCTGACCTGCGCCTACGCGGCCTGCTGGGCCAGCGCCCGGCCGGTAACACCGGCCGCCCTCCAGGCCCAGGTCAAGGCGATGCTGGTGGATTTGACCGCCCACGACTTCAAGGCGCTCAAGCAAAAGCAGGGGCCGCTGACCGCCGGCGAGCAGCAGTTCCTCAAGTACGGCCTGACCGGGATCCGCGGCGAGGCCCGCGCCGGCTACCCGGCGGTCTTTGAGATCGGTCTGCCGACCCTCAAGGCGGCGACCGGCAAAACCAACGAGCGGATTTTGACGACCTTCGTGGCCCTGGCCCGCCACACCGCCGATTCGACCCTCGTCAAGCGGGCGGGGGGGCCGGAGATTCTGGCCGAAAAGACGGCCCGCTTCACCAAGATTGCCGCTGCCGGGGGCCCGGCCACGCCTGCCGGCCGCCAACTGTTGTTAGAAACCGAGGCCGACTTCAGCCGTCGCCACCTGAGCATGGGCGGCACCGCCGACCTCTTGATCGTGACCCTCTTTGTGGGGATGATGGAGGACATGCTGTGAAGATTGAAACCAGGGATCACCAGTCACTGAACTACCAACACTTCGGCCCGGAAAACGGCCAGCCGCTGGTCTTCATCCACGGCTTCGGCGGCTACCAGCAGATCTGGCACTTCCAGGCCCAGACCTTTGCCGACCAGGGCTACTCGGTCTATACCTACGACCAGCGTGGCCACGGGGCCTCCAGCCCGGCCCCGGACCTGGATGACATCGGGGTGCTGATCGCCGACCTGGCCGATTTCTTGGCGGCCCTTAAGGTGGAGAACCCAATTTTGGTGGGTCACTCGATGGGGGCGAGCGTGATTTACGGCTTCTTGAAGCTCTTCCCCCAGGTGCCGGTGCGGGCGATCGTTGCCGTCGACCAGTCGCCCAAGATGCTCAACACCCCCAAGTGGCCCTACGGCTACCGGACGGCGACCCGGGCCAACTACCGCCAGGTCCTGCTGGACAACAGGTCGGTCCGCGAGACCTACCGCGGGGTGCCAGACGAGCTCAAGTGGGCGCTGGCCCCGGTCAAGGAGCTCTTTCCCTTCGACCGCGCCGATCACCAGGCCCTGCTCTTCGACCACGCCCGCCGCGACTGGCGCAAGCCGCTCTTGGCCACCACGGTGCCGACCCTGCTGGTGACCGCCAAGGAGAGTCCCTACTTCAAGCCGGCCTTTGCCACCACCCTGGCCGCGGCCAACCCGGCGATCGAGACCGCCTGCATTGACAGTTGCGGCCACGTGGTGATGGGGGAGCAGCCGGCGGCCTTCAACCGGCAACTAACCGCCTTCCTGAAGGCCCACGATTTTTAAGTTTGCTAAAATAAGCCGTATTTTTTACAAAAAAGCAAAACGAGTGCCGCTCCCATGGTATAATGAGGGCGGATTTGAAAAAGGACATTAGATAAAGGGGAACACGAACATGATTCAACAAAACAACAAGGTTGTCCTGGTCGGCGACGGGGCCGTGGGGTCGGCCTTCGCCTTCTCGCTCCTCCAACGGACGACCGCCCTGGACGAATTGGTAATCGTTGACCGCAAGCAGGACCAACCGCTCGGTGACTCGCTCGACCTCGAGGACGTGACCTGCTTCGACTACCCGACTAACGTTCACCCGGGGACCTACTTCGACGCCAAGGACGCCACGATCGTGGTCATCACCGCCGGGGTGCCGCGCAAGGAAGGCGAAACCCGCCTCGACCTGGTGGCCAAGAACGAAAAGATCCTCCGTTCAATTTTGGAACCGATCATGGCCTCCGGCTTCGACGGGATCTTCGTCATCTCGGCCAACCCGGTTGACATCCTGACCACCCTGACCCAAAAGATCACCGGCTTCCCGAAGAAGCGGGTGATCGGGACCGGGACCTCGCTGGACACCGCCCGCCTGCGGGTGCTGCTGGCGCAAAAGAACCACGTGCCGGTTTCCGAGGTCAACGCCTACGTGATGGGTGAACACGGCGACACCTCCTTCGTCAACTTCGACGAAGCCAAGCTGGGCTCCAAGCAGCTGTTGCGGGTAATGCCGATGGACGACGAGGACAAGGCCAACATCCTGACGGCGGTCCGCAAGAAGGGTGGCGAGATCATCAAGCACAAGGGCGCTACCTACTACGGGGTGGCCCGCTGCCTGAGCCAGATCTGTGAGGCGATCCTGACCAACCGCGACCTCTCCCTACCGGTTTCGGCCCCGGTCACTGGTTTCTACGGGATCGAAAACGACCTCTACATCGGGACGCCGTCGATCATCAACCGCTCCGGGATCCAACACGTAATCGAAACCAAGCTGTCCGACAACGAACTGGCCCAGTTCCAGCACTCAGCCGACAAGATGCAAGAAGTCCTCGACTCCTTGGAAGCCGCCAACCAGGCCGCCGAAAACTAATCGCTGGACCCAAAAAGTGCGTCCCTCCGGAAAATCGGGGGGACGCACTTTTTTTAGTCCTTCTTGGCGGAACTCGGCGGGCAGCTGATTCCGTAGGAGAGGTTGGGGTTGGCCAGCGAGGGCAGGCGGAAGCGGCGCTTGGCCGGGCTGGCGTCGGGGCGCTTGGCCCAGTGGTTGAGCACGCAGGCCACCAGGATCGCCAGCGGCTCGTCGCGCTCGCTGGATACCTTGAGTTCGAGGAAGGCGCCGCCGGTTTCCTCGAGCGGGGCCATCGAAAAGACCAGGTGACTGCCGCGGAAGACCCGGTAGTGGTTGGTGAGGGCGTTGCCGACGATCACCCAGTTCAGCCCGCGGATGTAGACCACCTCGCGGACGAAGCCCAGCGACTTGCCGACCGTGCCGACCCGCTGGTGGTCGACGTAGAGGGCAAAGCGGGGCAGGAGGCCGAGGCTTTGCTGGCTGACCTCGGCCAGCAGGTCGCCGAGCATGTTGTAGAGGGAGAGCACGTCCTGGCGCAAGCCCCACTTGCCGGCCAAGAGGTAGATGGCGTCGTTGTTTTCGTCGTGAATCACGGTGGCCGGTTGCCGGTCGGTGGCGTGGTCACGCATGTAGAGCTTGCGCACGGGACGACCTCCTTTCGCAAAAATTCCTACCTGTATTTTACCAGTGCCCCGGAGGTTTGAACAGTCCGGTGAGAGCGATTTCACTTTCTGTTCCGCCGGCGGGGGAAGTATGCTAAAATGAGATTCGAGGTGCGTGATTTTGAAACAACTGATTGATAACGACTGGTGGCCGGTCCTCCGGCCAGAATTTGAGAGCCCAGAATACCAGCAACTCCACGACTTTTTGGTTGAGGAATACTCCACCAAGACGGTTTACCCGGAAATGCACCACATTTTCACCGCCTTCGAGTGGACTCCCTTTTCCAAGGTCAAGGTGGTCATTTTGGGCCAGGATCCCTATCATGGGCCCCACCAGGCCCACGGCTTGAGCTTCTCCGTTTTGCCCGGGGTGGCGGTGCCGCCGTCCTTGCAAAACATCTACAAGGAGCTGGAGGCCGACCTCGGCTACCCGCCGGTCAACCACGGCTACCTGAAGAAGTGGGCCGACCAGGGGGTGCTGCTCTTGAATGCCGTTTTGACCGTGCGCGCCGGTGAGGCCAATTCCCACCGCGGGCGCGGTTGGGAGCTGATCACCGACGCGGCGATCAAGGCCCTCTCGGCGCGGCCGGAGCCGGTCGTCTTCATCCTCTGGGGACGGTCGGCCCAGAACAAGATCAAGCTGATCAACCAGGAAACCAACCTCGTTTTGAAATCCGCCCATCCGAGTCCCCTTTCGGCCTACCGCGGCTTCTTTGGCTCGCGGCCCTTTTCCAAGACCAACCAGGCCCTGGTGGCGATGGGGGAAACGCCGATCGACTGGCAGCTGCCAGCAACTGTTGATGGTGAGTAAGAAGGGAGTTTTTGCAATGGATATCTTTGGAAAGTTAGCGCAAGACCTCAAGGGTAAGCACCGCCGGATCGTCTTCCCGGAAGGCAGTGACCCGCGGGTAATGGGGGCCGCTGTTCGCCTCAAGGCCGATGGCATCCTCGACCCGGTCCTGCTCGGCAATGAAGCAGACCTCAAGCAGGTCGCCGCTGACAAGGGCTTCGATTTGACTGGGCTGGAAATCCTCGACCCAGCCAACTACCCGGCAGAGGCAATGGCAGAGATGCACCAGGCCCTTCTTGACCGCCGCAAGGGGAAGAACACCGCCGAAGAGGTAACCGAGATGCTCAAGGACGTCTCCTACTTCGGCACGATGCTGGTTTACCTCAAGAAGGTTGACGGGATGGTTTCCGGGGCGGTTCACTCCACCGGGGCCACCGTCCGGCCGGCTCTGCAGATCGTCAAGACCAAGCCGGGCCAAAAGCGGATCTCCGGGGCCTTCATCATGCAAAAGGGCGACGAGCGCTACGTCTTTGCCGACTGCGCGATCAACATCGAGCTCGACGCCGAAACGATGGCCGCCGTTGCCATCCAGAGTGCCGAAACGGCCAAGCTCTTCGGCCTCGACCCGAAGGTGGCCATGCTTTCCTTCTCCACCAAGGGTTCGGC
Organism: uncultured Limosilactobacillus sp.; assembly: GCA_944327195.1. Taxonomy (GTDB): domain Bacteria; phylum Bacillota; class Bacilli; order Lactobacillales; family Lactobacillaceae; genus Limosilactobacillus. The sequence continues at coordinate 6,595 of CALVGV010000010.1, read as the reverse complement.
CAAGGGTGAAATGGTCACCAAGGTGGCCGAAGCAACCAAGCTGGTTCACGAACAGGCCCCGGACCTGGCCGTCGACGGCGAAATGCAATTCGACGCCGCCTTCGTTCCCGAAGTTGGCCAACTCAAGGCACCGGGTTCGCCGGTGGCCGGCCACGCCAACGTCTTCGTCTTCCCGAGCCTCGAAGCCGGCAACATCGGCTACAAGATTGCCCAACGTTTCGGCGGCTTCGAAGCGGTTGGCCCGATCCTGCAAGGCTTGAACGCCCCGATCGCCGACCTTTCGCGGGGGACGAGCGAAGAGGACGTCTACAAGGTGGCCGTGATCACCGCGGCCCAGGTGAAGTAGCTTGACCAAGCAAGTTACCCTCGCCAACCGGGCGCAGACGATCGCCCTCGCCAAGACCCTGGCGCCCCTGCTTGCCGCCGGGGATGTGCTGGTCTTAAACGGCGACCTCGGGGCCGGCAAGACGACCTTCACCAAGGGCCTGGCCGCCGGGCTGGGGATCCAGCAGGTGATCAAGAGCCCGACCTTCACCATCATCCGCGAGTACCAGGGCGGCCGCCTGCCCCTCTACCACATGGACATCTACCGCCTGGAGGAGGGCGGGGCCGAGGAGCTCGGCCTCGAGGAGTACTTCGCCGGCGACGGCGTTTCGGTGGTCGAGTGGGCCCAGTTCATTGCCGACGAACTGCCGGCCGACTACCTGGACCTCACCTTCACCCGGACGGATAAGGAAGACGAGCGCCAGCTGACGATCACCGCCCACGGGGACCGCTTTGCCAAGCTCCTGGCGGGGTGGCCCGATGACTGAGGTCAGCCTGCGCTTGGCCGAGCGCGAAGACGCCGCCACCCTGCTGGCCTTCCTCAACCGGGTGACCAAGCAGAGCGAGGCCATTCTCCTGCCGGGGATCGATAAGGTGACCACGGCCGAGGAGGCGGTTCGCTTGGCGGCGGTGGCCAACCGCAACGACTGCCTGATCCTGCTGGCGGTTGCCGACGACCAGCTGCTGGGCCTGCTGACGATCATGCACCAGCAGGATCACCCCGGGGCGGGCGAGGTCGGCCTGGTGGTCGACCAGCCCTACTGGGGCCAGGGAATTGGCCGCCTCCTGCTGGAGGAGGGCCAGTACTGGTACGAGCACTATAGCAGCCTCGACCGGCTGGTTTTGACCGTCTACGAGGAAAACGCCCGCGCCCGTCACCTCTACCGGGCCCTCGGTTTCACCGAAAGCGGCCACCTGCAAGAGCCGCTGCCGGCGGGCGGCAGCAAGACGGCGGTGGCGATGACCTACCAAGCTAAATAGGATACAAAGAGAAGCTGGGAAGAAAGGTTCAAAGCGCTCCGGACAGCTAAGTGAGAATGGGCTTCGGCACGGAACGGGCCGGAGGTCGTTCTTGCTTAGATGCGAGGAGCGCCCTTTCTTTCCGCGATTGCAGTGAAATATTCGGAAAGGGACGAAAAAAGGTTGGGAAGAAACGGGTTTCTTCCCAACCTCTCCTTTTGTGTTTTAACGCCGCTTGCTAGCCCACCGGCTTGACGAAGGGCTGCAGGCGGGCGGCGCCGTACTGGTTGGCCTGGGCAAGCAGGATGTTGGCGCAGGCCTGGGCGTCGTCGAGGGCGTTGTGGTGGTGGTGGAGGTCGATTTGCAGGGCCGCGGCCACCGTGTTGAGCTTGTGGTTCACCAGGTTGGGCATGAAGGCCCGGCTGGTCTTGACCGTATCGAGGGTCAAGTAGCGCGGCGGGGTGATCCCGTAGTGGGTCAGGGTGTTCTTGAGGACGCTGTTGTCAAAGGTGGCATTGTGGGCGATCACCAGCTTTTCCGGGGTGAAGAAGGACTGGATGTGGTCCCAGATCGCCGGGAAGGTCGGCGCCGCCTGGACGTCGCGCTCGTGGATGCCGTGCACCTGGACGTTGCGCCAGAAGAAGGGGGTCTGCGGGTTGATCAGACTGTAAAATTCGTCGACAATCTGCCCCTGGCGGACCACGATCAGGGCCAGCGAACAGGCACTGAACCGCTTGGCCGAGGCGGTTTCAAAATCGATTGCGATAAAATTCATTGAAAAATTCCTCCGTTGTGCTTAACTGAAACTAATTGTACGGCAAGGCGGCGATGGCGAGCAAGCAATCCCGCCCTGCCTAAAACTTGAATAGGAAGGACCAATTTAGAATGGCTGTTTTAACTGCTGACCAATTTGCCGGGGTCACCCTCTTGAAGGACGAGCCCCTTTCCAAGTACACCTACACCAAGACCGGGGGTCCCGCCGACTGGTTGGCCTTTCCGGAAACGGTGGCTCAGGTCCAAGAAATCGTGACCTACACCCATGACCACCAGATCCCGCTGACCGTCCTCGGCAACGCCAGCAACCTGATCGTCAAGGACGGCGGGATTGAGGGGCTGGTCTTGATTCTGACCAAGATGAAGAAGATCACCGTGAGCGGCAACCTGTTGACCGCCCAGGCCGGGGCCGCCTACATCGACACCACGATCGTGGCCCGCGACCACTCCCTGTCCGGGATCGAGTTTGCCGCCGGGATCCCCGGCAGCATCGGCGGGGCGGTCTTCATGAACGCCGGGGCCTACGGCGGTGAGACCAAGAACGTCGTCAAGCAGGCGACCGTCCTCACCCCGGCCGGGGAGCTCGAAACCCTCGACAACGCCGCCCTCGACTTCGGCTACCGCCACAGCGCCGTCCAGGACGGCAAGATGGTCGTCTTGGACGCCACCTTCGAGCTGACCCCGGGCGACTTCGACCAGATCAAGGCCGAAATGGACGACCTAAACGCCCGCCGCGCCGCCAAGCAGCCGCTGGAGCTGCCCTCGTGCGGGAGCGTCTTCAAGCGCCCGGTTGGCCACTACGCCGGCAAGCTGATCCACGACGCCGGCCTGCAGGGCTACACGGTCGGCGGCGCCCAGGTTTCGACCAAGCACGCCGGCTTCATCGTTAACATCGGCCAGGGGACGGCCAAGGACTACCAGGCCGTCATCCGCCACGTCCAGGAAACGGTGCTGGCAAAGTTCGGCGTCCAGCTGGAAACCGAGGTCCGGATCATCGGCCGCGACTAGTCCCGCACAATTTTGCCCGCTGGCCTGTGGAAGGGGCGGGAAGGTGCTATAATGGGACGGTAATTCATTGAGAGGGGATGCTGAAATGGAATGGGTCGCTGCCCTCCTCACGTGGCGGAATTTTATCCATTTAATCGATATTCTTGTAATCTGGCTGGTGATCTACGAGCTGATGCTCCTCTTGAAGGGGACCCGGGCGGTCCAGCTCTTCAAGGGAATCTTGATCATCATCGCCATCAAGGTGGTCTCCTGGTACGTTGGCCTCTCGACGGTTTCCTGGTTGATGGACCAGGTGATTAACTGGGGGGTCATCGCGATGGTGATCATCTTCCAGCCGGAAATCCGGCGCGGCCTGGAACACCTCGGACGGGGGACGATGCTCACCCGCAACCGGGTGGCCAACGAGGACGAGGAGGAAATGATCCAACAACTCGACCAGGCGATCCAGTACATGTCCAAGCGGCGGATCGGGGCCCTGATCTCGATTCAAATGGAAACCGGGCTGGAGGAGTACATCGAAACCGGGATCCCGCTCGATGCCAACATCACCGGGGCCCTCTTGATCAACACCTTCATCCCCAACACCCCGCTTCACGACGGGGCGGTGATCATCAAGAACAACCGGGTCGCCGTGGCCGCCGCCTACCTGCCCCTCTCGGATAGCAAGCTGATCCCCAAGGAACTGGGGACCCGCCACCGGGCGGCGGTCGGCATCTCCGAGGTCACCGACGCCTTGACGATCGTCATCTCCGAGGAAACCGGCGAGGTCTCTTTGACCAAGGACAACGAGTTGTTGCGCAACATGTCGCAGAAGAATTACCTCAAGTTCCTCCGCGCCCACCTCTACAAGGAAGAGAGTGGCTCGCGGAACCTAATTGAAGACCTGCTGGCGCGGGTAAAGGGGAGGTAGCCGTGAGAGAGAAAATTTCTGCCTTTTTCAACAGCACCTGGTTCTTCCGCCTGACCGCCTTGGTCTTGGCCCTCTTCTTGTTTGCCTACGTCAACTCCAGCAAGAGTGGCTTCTTGCGGCAGACAACGCGGAGCGGGCAGACCTCGACACTGATGGCCAACAAGACGGTCGTCGTCAAGATGCCGCTCGACCTGAAGGTCAACAGCCAGAAGTACGTCGTTTCCGGCTACCCGCAGTACGTCCGGGTGCGGATCACCGGCCCCTCGGCTTTGGTGACCACCACGACCAACACCCAGAACTTTAGCGTCTACGCCAACCTCAGCAAGTTGGGGACCGGCGAGCACACCGTCAAGCTGAAGACCTCGGGGCTAAACGGCGAGCTCAGCTCCCGGGTCAACCCGTCCACGATCAAGGTCAAGATCCAGCCGCGGACGACCAAGACGATGCCGGTCACGATCCGACTGAGCTCCAAGACCGTCTCCGGCAACTACAAGGTCGGCACGGCCACCAGCTCGCTGTCCAACGTCCAGCTAACCGGGGCCAAGAGCGAGGTAAAGCGGGTTACCAAGGTGGTGGCCTACGTTTCGATGCCGAAGAGCGCCACCAGTGACCTGCGGCGCCAAGTGACCCTCCAGGCGCTCGACAAGAACGGCCGGACGGTCAACGTGGTGGTCATGCCAAGCACGGTCACGATCACGGTGCCGATCAGTGCCACCAAGAGCTCATCGGATAGCGACAGCTCGAGCAGTGATTCGACCAGCGACAGTGATTCGACCAGTTCGAGCAGCGAAACGAGCAGCAAGTCCAGTAGCAAGGAAACAAGTAGCAGTAGCGAAAGCAGCAAGAAACAATCAAGCGCAAGCAGCACCAGTAGCTCAAGCGCGAGTAGTAGCACGAGTACAAGTTCCACTGCTGAAGAAAGTAGTAGCAGTTACAGTTAAGGAGGATTAATTGCATGAAGTTGAAGTATTTTGGGACCGACGGGGTCCGTGGGGTTGCCAACCAGGAACTGAGTCCGGAGCTGGCCTTTAAGGTCGGCCGGGCCGGCGGGTACGTTCTGACCCGCCACTCCGAACGCAAGCGACCGCAGGTCTTGGTTTCCCGCGACACGCGGATTTCCGGGGAAATGCTGGAAAGCGCCCTGATCGCCGGCCTGCTCTCGGTTGGGATCGAGGTCCTGCGCCTCGGCGTTGTCACCACGCCGGGGGTGGCCTACCTGGTCCGCGCCCAGGAGGCCGATGCCGGGGTAATGATCACCGCCTCCCACAACCCGATCGAATACAACGGGATCAAGTACTTCGGGGGCGACGGCTTCAAGCTCTCCGATGAACTGGAATACGAAATCGAGCAGATCCTCGATGCCGAAAGCGACGAGCTGCCGCGGCCGGCCGCCGACGGGCTCGGCGTGGTCGACGACTACAAGGAGGGGGCCCTTAAGTACACCTCCTTCCTGGAGCAAACCATCTCGACCGACCTGGCCGGCCTGCGGGTGGTGGTCGACGCGGCCAACGGGGCAACCAGCGGCTTCATCGCCAACCTCTTTGCCGACCTTAACGTTGACCTGGTGCCGATTCACGACCAACCGGACGGCTTAAACACCAACCTCGACTGCGGCTCGACCCACCCGGAAAGCCTGCAGAAGGCGGTTGTGGCCGAGGGGGCCGACCTGGGGATTGCCTTTGACGGCGACGGCGACCGCTGCATCGCCGTCGACAACGAGGGGAACCTGGTTGACGGCGACAAGATCATGTACATCTGCGGCAAGAACATGGAAGAAAACGGCCGCCTCAAGCAGGATACCGTGGTTACGACCGTGATGAGCAACCTCGGGATGTACAAGGCGCTCGAGGCCCACGGGATGAAGAGCGTCAAGACCAAGGTCGGCGACCGCTACGTGGTGGAAGAAATGCTCAAAAACGACTACAACCTCGGCGGCGAGCAGTCCGGCCACATCATCTTCTTAGACCACAACACGACCGGGGACGGGATGCTGACGGCCCTCCAGCTGCTCCAGGTCCTGAAGACGACCGGCAAGTCGCTGAAGGAACTGGCCGCCGACGTGACTACTTACCCGCAGGAGCTAGTCAACATCACCGTGCCGGACAAGGCGACGGCGATGGAAAACGCCCGCCTGAAGGAGGTCATCGCCGAAGTCGAAGCCGACATGCACGGCGACGGCCGGGTCCTGGTTCGGCCGAGCGGGACCGAACCGCTACTGCGGATCATGGCCGAGGCGCCGACCAAGGAACTGGTTCACGCCTACGTGACCCGGATCGCCGCGGTGGCCCGCGAGGAATTTGAATAGGGAATTCGAATCGGTTCTTCAAATAGAACGAAAGAAGCTGTCAGCCGGCAAGTGCCGGCCGGCAGCTTTTTTTCTACCAGTTGTCAACCCCTAGACTAGAGCTTAAAGGTCCTTCCCTAAAAAATATTTTAAACACTTGGTGATTCTATCGAGCAGGATCTAGAAAAGGCCCTTGAATCAAGAGCTCAGAGCACCTCAAAGAAGCCCCGGTAGTGTAATGTTTTCATAGGTTGAGATGAATAGACCTCCGCGGAAATAGATAACCTATTTCTAGCAGTTCTCGAAATTATAAATCCCACAGATCAAACTAAAGC
>CALVGV010000009.1 GCA_944327195.1 uncultured Limosilactobacillus sp. | reverse complement strand
CGTGGCCCCATCGCAAGACATGGTTATCGGGAACTACTACATGACCACCGAAGACGCGGCCCGCGAAGGGGAAGGGATGATCTTTGCCAACGCGGCCGAAGCCGAAATGGCCTACAAGGACGGTTACGTGGCCCTACAAACCCGGGTTGGGATCCAAACCGCTTCTTACACCGAGAAGCCGTTTACTGACGACCAACGCGGCAAGATCATGGTAACCAGTGTCGGGAAGATCCTCTTCAACAACATCATGCCGGCCGACTACACCTACATCAACGAACCAACCGACGACAACCTGCAAAACGGGGTTCCGGACAAGTACTTCCTCGAAAAGGGGCAAGACATCCACGAATACCTGGCCAACACGCCGCTGGTTCCGCCGTTCAAGAAGGGCTTCCTGTCCGACATCATCGCCGAAGTCTACAAGCGCTACAAGGTGACCGTCACCTCCGAGCTCTTGGACAAGATGAAGAACCTCGGGTACTTCGAGTCCACCATTTCCGGGCTGACGGTTGGGGTGGTCGACATCACCGACCTGAAGGAAAAGCCGGGGATCATCGAAAACGCCCACAAGCAAGTGGCCCTGGTTACCAAGCAGTTCCGCCGCGGGCTGATCACCGACAACGAACGTTACGAACGGGTCATCGCCATCTGGAACGATGCCAAGGATGAAGTGCAAGAGAAGCTGATCGAGCACATGGACATCCACAACCCGATCAACATGATGTCCGACTCCGGGGCCCGTGGGAACATCTCCAACTTTACCCAACTTGCCGGGATGCGGGGGCTGATGGCCTCGCCGTCCGGGAAGATCATGGAACTGCCGATCCTCTCCAACTTCCGCGAAGGCCTGTCCGTGCTGGAAATGTTCATTTCCTCCCACGGGGCGCGGAAGGGGATGACCGACACGGCCCTCAAGACCGCCAACTCGGGTTACCTGACCCGGCGGTTGGTTGACGTGGCCCAAGACGTGATCGTCCGCGAAGAAGACTGTGGCACCGACCGCGGGCTCGAAGTAACGGCGATCACCAACGGGAACGAAATGATCGAACCGCTCTACGACCGGATCCTTGGCCGCTACACGATGAAGTCGGTCTACAACCCAGAAACCGGCGAAAAGATCGTTGACCGCAACGTCCTGCTGGACGAAGAAATGGCCCAAAAGATCGTCGACGCCGGCGTCAAGAAGGTCACGATTCGCTCGGCCTTCACTTGCAACACCGAGCACGGGGTTTGCGAACGCTGCTACGGCCGCAACGCCGCTACCGGTGACCAGGTTGAAGCCGGGGAAGCAATCGGGACGATCGCCGCGCAATCGATCGGTGAACCAGGGACCCAACTGACCCTGCGGAACTTCCACACCGGTGGGGTTGCCGGCAACGACGACATCACCCAAGGGTTGCCGCGGGTGCAAGAAATCGTTGAATCGCGGAACCCGAAAGGGAAGGCCACGATCTCCGAAGTTACCGGGGAAGTGGAAACGATCGAAGAGAACCCGGCCGAACAAAGCCAGGACATCACGATCAAGGGTGAAAACGACACCCGGACTTACACCCTGCCAATCACGTCCCGCCTGAAGGTGGCTGAAGGCGACTTCATCCACCGCGGGGCCCCGCTGAACGAAGGGTCGATCGACCCGAAGGAACTGATCCGGATCCGCGACGTCCTTTCCACCGAGACCTACCTGCTGGCCGAAGTGCAAAAGGTTTACCGGATGCAAGGGATCGACCTGCTCGACAAGCACGTTGAAATCATGATCCGCCAGATGATGCGCAAGGTGCGCGTCATGGATCCTGGTGACACCGACGTCCTGCCGGGTGAACTGATGGACATCAGTCAATTCCGCGACGCCAACTACCAGACCCTGGTTGAGGGGAAGGTCCCGGCAACCGCCCGCCCGGTAATCCTCGGGATCACCAAGGCGGCCCTGGAAACCAACAGTTTCCTGTCGGCAGCCTCCTTCCAAGAAACTACCCGGGTGCTCACCGACGCCGCCATCCGTGGCAAGGAAGACCCGCTGGTTGGGCTCAAGGAAAACGTCATCATCGGGAAGATCATTCCGGCCGGGACCGGGATGGCCAAGTACCGCAACATCCAACCAAAGGAAGTGGCGGTTCAAAAGCCGGCCGAAGCGGCCTACACAATGCCAAACTCTTCCATTCGCGAAATGGAAGCCCAGATGAAGCGCGAGGAAGACTAATCCTGGCGTAAGCACCAAAAGAGGTTAGGAATCGCTCCTAACTTCTTTTTTGTGTGCTGGGGGCGGGCGCCGCTGCGTGGTCAGCGTAACGCGCCCAGATTACAGAAGAGAAACGGGAGGAGAACACGAATCGTGGAGAAGAAATACCTTGTTGAAGTGCCCGAGGAGGTGGGCCGCCGGCTGGAGAAGAGCGGTAGCCTCTCGATGCACATTGAAAACCAGCTACTGGTGATCCGCCCCGACGACACGCGGACGCTGATTCCCCAGCTCCGCTTCTGCAGCTACGGGATCGGCGCCCTCGTGCTGGCGCTGGCCTTCCTGGCTTTGATGAAGATCGGCTACCCGCACGTCCGCACCCTCCCCTGGGCGGGGCAGACGGCCTCGATCAGCACGGTGGCCACCTTCCTGAGCATCGTCAGCGGGGTGGTGGCCTTCACGGCGGCCTTTTGCCACCAAAAGATTGCCAAGCGGGGGGCGGCCAGCACCTTCAGCTGGCGGAGCCTCTTTTCCCTGGTCGTCGCCTGCGCGATGATCACCGCCCTGGTCGGCCTGGCCTTTGGCTGGCTGATCGCCCAGCTCTTTCCCGGCCTCAGGTTGGACCTGCTGACGGTCACCGGGCTGATCTTCACCGCGATCGCGATCACCAACTACCTGCTGATCAACCTCGCCTGGACCCTCTCGCCGGGGGTGGTCAGCAACCTGATGACGGTGATGATCGTCGGCGGGGTTGGCTTCTCGATGCTGACCAACTCGCGCAAGGACTGGTGGCGCTACAACTTCAGCTTCCTTGGCACCAACAACAACGCCAACGCCTGGCAGTTCAACATCACCCTGATCTTTGCCGGCCTCTTGATGGGGATGCTGGTCGACTACCTCTTCGTCAACCTCCGGCCCGAGCACCGGAGCTGGAAGACCCAGGTCCTCCGTGGCCTCCTGCTCTTCTTGGCGGCCTGCATCGCGGCGATCGGGATCTTCCCCAATAACCCCGAGTACCACCTTTTGCACGACCGGATCTCGATGTGGCTGGTCTACGTGCTCTGCCTCCTGATCATCATCATCCGCTGGTGCCTGCCGGAGGTCACCAAGCAGTTCCTCAAGCTTTCCTACTTGATTGGGGCGGTGATCGTGGCTGACTACGTGCTCTTCAAGCTGGTCCACTACTTCTCCTTGACCGCCTTTGAACTCTTCTCCTTCATCCTGGCGGCGGCCTGGATCCTCCTCCTATTCCAGTACATCGAAAACCTCCTGCCAACCAGCCCGACGACCGTGCCGGTACGGTTGGTGAAGGTGAAAAAGGACCAGGCCACGGATCGTGGTTAATAATTACACCCGGCAAGGGCGGTGGGATTTTTCCCGCCGCCCTTCTTGTTTGTGGCGAAATGATGAAGAAGAAGGGCGGCCCGCGGACGCGTTTTTGCTGGGAGTGACGAAAAAGTGGCCATTAAGAAAGACTAAATTTTGCCTCCCGCCGGCAAAAAGGGAACCGATTTCGGGGGAGGGCGGCAAATTGCCGGGGATCGGGCAAGGAGATCGGTTTCCAGGCGATGTCAACCGCTTGTTACGTTATGAACAAATGATGAACAATCGTTGAAAAGTTACCAATTCTTTTGAGAATGATTTCAATTTGTAACCTTAGCCGCTAAAAGTGTAATTATCTGTTAATTAAGGGTAACTGGGTGGTAAAATCTTGAGTTTATATTAAGAGATGACCTATCAGAGATGGGCCAAAATTCAACTAATTGGAGTGATAATCATTAAGATGAACAAGGTTGTCCTGGCAACGACTGTTGGTCTGGCCGGGGCAGTACTCATGACCTCTGCAAACGCAAGCGCAAACACGATTAAAATTCAATCCGGGGACACCGTCTGGGGCCTCGCTAAAAAGTACAACATTTCCATGGCTTCGATCATCGAAGCTAACAAGCTGAGCAACCCGAACCTGATCTACGCCGGCGACGACATCGAACTGCCGGGCGTAACTTCTGTTGGGACCAGCGACTCCACTAGCACTGCAACCAGCGCTTCTGCTTCGACCACTAGCGCTGCTTCTGCTACGAGTGCAACCAGCACCGCAACTTCTGCTAGTGCTTCTGCATCTGCATCCAGCGCTACTAGCTCCGCAACGAGCGATGACGCTTCGGCTGCTGCATCCGCATCTGCATCCGCAAGTGCAAGTGCTTCCGCCGCTGCTTCGGCTTCCGCATCTGCTTCTGCTAGTGCCGCTGCTGCTTCTGCCGCTGCTGCTTCCGCTTCGGCTGCTTCGGCATCCTCTACTACTAGCGACAGCTCTGCTTCGTCCGACAGCACTTCGACTACGACGCTGGCTTCCAGCGCCGCAACTTCTGCTTCGACGACGAGCGTTTCCTCAAGCGTAGCATCGAGCTCCGCATCGACTGCTTCGACTTCGACTAGCTCAACTAGCTCCAGCTCTACTTCGAGCTCCTCGAGTTCCTCAAGCTCGACGACTTCGACTAGCTCGACCACGTCGACTTCCTCCAGCAGCGTAGCTACCTACACCGCTACCGAAGCCGTTGCGCGGGCTAAGTCGGTTCTCGGGGTATCCTACGTTTACGGTGGGAACACCACGAGCGGCTTCGACTGCTCCGGGTTAGTTCAATGGGCTTACGGTCTGTCCTCCTCCTACCGGACGACTTACCAACAAGAAACCCTTGGGACTCACCACTACGACATCGCCAACGCACCGGCCGGGGCCATCTTCTTCTGGGGCTCTGACAGTGCACCGTACCACGACGCCATCGCCCTTGGTGACGGGACCTTCATCGCGGCCCCAGACACTGGTGACGTTGTGAAGATCCAATCGACTACTTACTACACGCCATCCTACTACGTGGTAATCGGTGAATAGTCCTTGGTGATCAACCATCAAGAAAATATTTAGTTCGAAGGGACCCGGTTTTTGCCGGGTCCCTTTTTGTAGCTAGTTAACTGCAAAACGGCCCCGCCAATGTGGATTGCTCCAACATTGGCGGGGCCGTTGCTTTTTCAAATGGAGAGAAGGGTGCTTGGGGTCAGGCTAGTTTTTGGCGATCGTGGAAACCGCGTTGCGGGCGGAGAAGGCCGCGTACCCGGCGGTGCTCCCCGGTAGGGTAACGGCGTAGGTGTCGCCAACGAGCATCCCGGCGGCATCGTTGCCGATCGAGAAGAGGCCCGGGATCGGGAAGCCGTGCGCATTGAGGACCCGGTTGTTGGTGTCGACCTTCAGCCCCCCGAGGGCACAGGCCATCCCCACCCCCAGTTCAACCGCGTAGAAGGGGCCGGTCGTTAGCGCGGTCAGGTACTGCTTGGCTTTGCCGAAGACGGGGTCTTCCCCGCCGGCAGCCAGCTGGTTGTAGCTGGCGACCGTTTCTTCCAGGGCCGGCAGGTGGAGCTTGGCCGCCAGTTCGGCAAGCGTCTCGCCCTTGGTCAGGTACTTTGCGTGGTGGCCGAGGTCGTTTTCAATTTCTTCCGGCAGTTTTTCGAGCTTGGCCGGCGAGAAGGGGGTGTTGCCGAGCTCCTTGTAGAGGCCGACCTTTGCGAGGTGGTCAACCGTCCCCTGGTCGAGGATCGAGTACACCTTGGCCTGGGTCAGGATGGCGTTCCCGGCGTGGCACATGTTGTCGTTGACGTCCTCGTTCACGAACCGTTCGCCGCGCTCGTTCACCCACAGGATCGCCTCTTGGGTGGCCGCCGCGGCCAGCTGGGAGGCCATGTGCATGAAGGGCGGCAACTGGCGGTCATAGATCGCGCCGCCACCGTATTGGATGGCGCCCATCCGGTAGTGATCGGCGCCGACTTCCCAGGCCAGTTGCATCCCGTCACCGGTTGACTTGCCGTCGCTAACCGCCATCAAGCGGTCGTCAAAGGACTGGTGCTGCTTGACCAGGGCCGGGTTGTCAACGTAGCCCCCGGTTGCCAGGATCACGTTCTTGGCGGTAACGTCCTGCTCCTGACCGGTGGCCTCGTCGGCGACGGTGAGGCCAGTAACGCGCCCATCCTGGTAGAGCAAGCGCGCCGCTTTGGCCTCGGTCACGACCTCGCTCTTCTTGACCTGCTTGAGGAGGGTTTGGATTGCCGCGTGACCGCCCCCCGCAAAGGAGTGGATGGTGGGCCAGCTGTCCCCCTGGGCACCGACCTTGGCAAACTTCACTCCCAGGTCGTGAAGCCAGTCGATGGTCGCCCCGCTGTTGTTGATGAACTTGTTCAAGTGGGCGGCGTTGGCCTCATAGTGCGAATACTGCAACTCTTCGTGGAGCAACTTCAGCCGGTCAATCTTAATGCCCTCTTTTTGCTGGAGGTAGGAATCGACCCCCAGGGCCCCCTCGACGTAGTTGCCGTCGCCGCCGAGGGTGTGGCCCTTCTCCAGGACCAGCGGTGCCAGGCCGGCCTGCTCGGCCGCAACGGCGGCACTAAGCCCGGAGAGGCCCCCGCCAATAATTACCAGTTCATAGTCGTGCTTCTTTGGTAACATTTTTTCACCTAGCCCTTCAAACCAACCGCGGCGCCACCGTCACTCAGGATCGTTTGCCCCGTCATGAAGGTCGCTTCCGCCGCCACGAAGACAAAGACTTTAGCCACTTCCTCGACCGAGGAGGCCCGCTTCATCGGCACCGTCGGCAGGACCTTTTCCAGGAACTCGCCGGCGTTGAGGGCGGTCTTCGTCAGGCCGTGAGCAACGCAGTTAACCCGGATGTTCTGGTCGGCATAGTCGGTGGCCGCCGCCCGAGTCATCCCGATCACCCCGTTCTTGGCGGCGTTGTAGGCCCCCATCCCGCCGGGGTTGTAGATGCTACCCAGGGCACCGGTGTTGACGATCGAGCCGCCGCCCTGCTTCAAGAGCTGCTTCAGCTCCGCCCGCATGCAGTAGAAGGTCCCGAAGAGGTCGACCTGGACCGTCTGGTTGAAGTCGGCGTCCGACAGCTCGGCGAAGGGCTTCAGGATCCCGCCGCCGGCGTTGTTGATCGCGTAGTCGAGGTGGCCGAAGTGGTCAACCACGGCGGCGACGCAGTCATCAACCGCCTGCGGGTCGGAGACGTCGGCCATTACCGGCCAGCATTCGCCCGCGTACTCTTCGGTCAGTTCTTGGGCGATCTTCTTGAGGGTCGGCTCGTCGTTGTGGTCAACGAGGGCAACGTTTGCCCCCTGCTTGGCAAATTCTTTGGCGATTCCCAGGCCAATTTCCTGCTTTGCCCCGGTAACCAGGGCAACCTTGTTTGTTAACATCATGCATTCCTCCTTATTTTTCCAGGCTCAAGCGGGCTTCCTTGGCGGCAATCCAGCCGGAGACGAAGGCAAAGCCGTTGGCGATCCCTTCGTAGCTTGGATAGCTATCGGAGTAGAGCCCGCTGACGTTGTTGCCGACGATGTAGAGGTCGGTCAGTGGCTGGCCGTCATCCTTCAGCGGCTGGCAGTTTTGGTCGACGTCCACCCCGTTGAGGGTCCCGAGGGTGGCGCAGTGCTCGATCACCGCGTAGAAGGGCCCGTCCTCAACCTTGAATTGCAGGCTCTCCTTGCTCTTCAAGAAGGTGTCGTCATTGCCGGCGGCAACCGCCGCGTTGTATTTGGCTAGGCTGTCCTTTAAGGCGGCGGCCGGCACCTTGATCTTTTCGGCCAGGTCGGCGATCGTGTCTGCCTTGACCACGACCCCATCGGCAACCCCCTGGTCAAAGTCGGTCTGGATGCTCTCCAGCGGGCCGACATCGGTCCGTGGACTTTGGCCGACGTCGCAGAACTGGCGCTCGAAGGTGTCCTCCAGCGGCACCGTTTCCTTCTTGAAGCGGTCGAGGGTTGCCTGATCGACCAAGAGGTAGTAGCGGTTGCCGACGTTGTGTGCCGCGTTTGCCCACAGGGCGAAGTCGTAAACAATTTCCTCGTTGACGAAGCGGTGGCCGGTCTTGTCGACCCAGAGGAGCGGGAGGTTGGTCAGGGTTTCGATCGCGTTGTCCCGCTTCATCGGGTTGATCTGGTAGCTCGGGGCGCAGCCGTGGGCGAACAGCACCGGCCGGTGGTTGCTGGTGGCGCCAAGCCGGCGGCAGATCTGGATCCCGACCCCGGTCGACTTGCGTTCGCCGAGGTTGAGGAGGTCTTCGGCGTGAACGAAGTTTTCGGCCATCATCGCTTTGTTGCCGGAGTAGCCGCCGTCGGCGAAGATTACCTTCTTCGCCGTGATCCGGAGGCGCTCGCCGTCCTTGCTTTCGGCAATCACCGCCCGGAGCCCGTCGGCGTAGTCCACGTCAACCAGGCTCGTTTCGGTCAGGACCCGGTTGCCCTTCTCGGCGAAGCGGGCGGGGAGTTGGTCCCAGTTGGCCATCTTTTCGCGCATCTGGTTGAACTTGTGGTAGACCAAAGGGTCGTTCAGGTGGGCCCGTTGCTCACTCTGTTCAACGGTCACCGGCAGGCCCATTTCATGGAGGCGGTCGATGTTTGCCGCCGAGGCCTTCAGAAACCGGCTCAGCAGTTCCCCGTTGACAAAGTTGTGGTTGTAGGCCGTCAAGCCGTTAAAGGCCTCTTGGTAGCCGTACTTTACCCGGCGGGCCTGCTGCTGCTTTGAGTTAATCGCGAAGACCCCGTGGGCGCCAAACTTGCCGGCGCCGCCGACCTTGTCCCCCTTTTCGAGCATCACGAAGGGGATGTTGTGTTGGTAAAGCTCGAACCCGGCCGAAATTCCGGCGGATCCCGAACCGACAATCACAACCGTGGTGGTTAATTCTTTCATGGCAAAGCTCCTTTCAAGCTAGTGAACCTTTACACATATTAATGATAAGGCCAAATTTTAGAAAGCGCTAACACGCTTTGGTTATTGCCGATAACCTGAGATTATTGGCCAAGAAAAAAGCCGGCAGACTACGCTACCGGCTGAGGCTTCCTAGTCAGGACGCTTCTGGGGGGCGGAGAGGACCCGGTCGACAATCCTGATCAGGGAATGATTATTCTTGGAAACGGCGAGGCCAAGGGAGAAGGCCTCCTTCAGGTGGGCGGGGTGGAGGGAACAGAGGCGGTCGCACCCGGCGGGAAGGGTCGTGGTGGTGGGGACCATCGTGAAGCCGCCGGAAAAGTTGACGTTCAAGAGGGCGCCCGAAAAGCTGTTGACCCCCGCCAGCTTCGCGTAGGTCCAGCCGGCCTGCTGGTACTTGCCCAGCATGTACTGCTGGATGGGGTCCATGCTGGGGGAGTGCCAGTACTGAAGGTAGAAGGTCGAGCGCGCGGCCAGCTCCTTGCCCTTGCGCTCCGCGGCCAATTCGTCTTTGTTGAAGACTAGCTGGAAGCTGACCGGTTCCATGGGGCGGTACACGATCTTCGGGTTATCGCGAAAGGCGGCCGCGAAGCCCACCAGCAGGTCGAACTCCCCGCTCAGCAGGTGGTTGATGCTGGGGCCGAGGATCTCCTGATTGAAGCTGGTTTGGAAGCGGTGGGGGTAGGTTTGCCCCAATAGGTTGGCAAACCGGCTTGCCGCCCCCGCCATTCCGGCCAGGTAGTGAATTCGCAACTGCGCCGGGGTGCGCTCCGCCGTTTTTTGCCACAGGCTTTCGTAGCCGAGGAGGAGGGCCACCGCCTGCTTGTAGAAGCGGGCGCCCGTTGGCGGGAGGGTCAGGCTCCCCTTGTTGCGGTCGATTAGCTTGTAGCCAAGCTCCTTCTCCAGCTTGCGGATGGCAACGCTAACCGCCGTTTCCGAAACGAAATTCTTCTTCGCCGCCGAGCTGAAGCCCCCGGTCTCCACGATGTCGACAAAGTACTTGATTGGGGTGAGATTGTAGTTCATGGTGCTGACCTCATTCTTTTCCGTAGTCTTCCATACCAGTAGTGTACACCTACTTGAGAACAAATCCCCCTAGTAGCATTGGCCACTAGGGGGATTGCTGTAAGTTTAAAAGACCAGGTCCAACAGGCGGTCGGCGTAACTCCGCTCGTGGCGGAAGGCCCGCAGCTGGCGGAGGAGGAGCGGCAGGCGGTCGGTGACGATCCCGTCAACGTGCTCGGTCAGCAGTTCGTGCATCGCGGCCGCCGAGTTGATCGTCCAGGCAAAGACCGGCTTGCCCTCGTGGTGGGCGCGGCGGATGAAGAGGGCGTTTAGGGTCGAGTACTCCATCGTGTAGCCGCTGGCGGCCCGGTTTGGCAGGCCGAAGTTGTAGGGCTGGATCGCCAGGATCTTCAGCCGCGGGTTGAGCCGGTGGAGGCGGGTGACCACCCGGTAGTCCATCGAGTGCACCAGGTCGTGGTGGGTCAGCAGCTCCCGCCCGTACTTGCGGTTGAAGCGGGCCAGCATCCCCTTAGAGTCCTGCGGGGTGGTCTTGATCTCCACGATCACCCGCTGGTGGAGGCGGTTGGCCACCGCCAGGTAGCGGTCCAGGGAGACCAGCTTGGCGGCGTGACCGTTCTCGCGGGCGGTCAGCCTGGTCAGCTGGGCCAGGGTCAGCTGGTGGGGCGTCTTGTTGACGCCGGTCAGCTTCTTCAGGTTCTCGTCGTGGACGACCACGAAGCGGTGGTCCTTGGTCTCGTGGACGTCGAACTCCACGTAGTCGGGGTGGTAGGTCTTGCTAGTGTTGATCAGGGCTGGGAGGGTGTTTTGAACCCCGTTCTTGCCGGCGACCCCGCGGTGGGCGATCGTTTGCACCCGCGGGAAGCGGCTCAGCTCCTGGTGGGTCTGGCTGTTATTGATCGTCAGCGCCAGCGCCGCCGCCAGGGCAAGGAACCAGCCCAGCCGGCGGCCGGTGCTGGCCCGCAGCGGCAGGGGGCTGGCGTTTTGGATGACGGTCAGGCCGACGCCGCCGACCAGGATCGCCAGGGTCAGGCCAACTACCTGGACCAGCGGGAAGGTCAGGCTGGCAACCAGCCGTGGCCAGGGAGTCGGTAGGAGGTCGGCGGCCCGCTGGATCAGGTAGAGGAGGGCGAAGCCGGCCCCACCGACCAGCGTCCCGCCCACCAGGAGGAGTGCCAGGGCGCGGCCGCGGCCGGGTTGCTGGCGGGCCCGGCGGAGGGCGAAGCCAAGCGAGAGGTCATTGTCAAGCACCAGCGGCAAGGCCCGGGTCAGCACCAGCCAGCAGACAAGCAGGATCAGCCAGGCGATCGCCGCCAGGTAGGGCAGCCAGGGGAGGCGGGTCAGGTAGTCGCTGGCCACCAGGGGCAGGTTGACCTGGGAGAGGAAGGGGGTCTTCAAGAAGAACTGGGCGACCGGCAGGAGGGTCAGCCCCCCGGTCAGTAGGAAGAGGGTGCTGCTTGCGAGCTGGCGCCCCCGGATGGGCCGCCGCTGGCCGCTGAGGACCTGCCAGAGGAAGAGAAATTCCCCGCTGGCCAGGACCAGGGCGGCCAGGGAAACCAGGAGGGCGCCGCCGACCACCAGCGGTCGGTGGACCAGCAACCAGCCGAGGCTGGCCGCCGAGACGAAGGGGATGGCGCCGGCCTGCTGGAGGAAGGTGATCAGGTAACGACCGGGCCAGAGGAGGAGGCAGTTGATGACCTCAAAGAAGAGCAGCCAGGTGGCAAAGGGCCGCCAGTTGACGGCGAAGCGCCGCCAGGCACGGCGGACTTGGGAAAATGCGGATAGCATGATGAACTCCTTGAAAAGGCCGGTCGCCCTTGCAATCCAAGGGGCAACCGGCCAAGATTAGTTGATTCAATACTGATGGGGCTAGCCGTCGAACTCCTCGAGTTCTTCGGCCGCTAGCGTCCACTCGTCCTCCACCGCGGCCAGGTCGCCGTTGGTGGCGTCGAGTTCCTTTTGCAGGTCGCTGAGCTTGGCGATATCGGTGGCGATTTCCGGCTTGCTCATTTCGGCCTCGATTTCCTCGACCTTGGCGCTCAGCTGGTTCATCTGCTCTTCCAGCTGGTCAACCTTGCGCTGGAGCTTGCGGCGGGCCCGCTGGGTCTCCTTGCTCTGCTGGTAGGACTGCTGCTTTTGGCTCACCTGCTTGGTCGGCTGGTTATCCGCCTCGCTTGCGGCCGGGGCCTGCTTGGCCAGGGCGGCCAGGTAGTCGTCGTAGTTCCCCTCGTACTCGGTCACCGAATTCTTGGTGACCGCCAGGATGCCGGTGGCCACCTGGTTGATGAAGTAACGGTCGTGGGAAATGAAGAGGACCGTCCCCGGGAACTCGTTGATCGCCGTTTCCAGCACCTGGCGGCTATCGATGTCGAGGTGGTTGGTCGGTTCGTCGAGGAGGAGGAAGTTGATCGGCTTAAAGGAAAGCTTGGTCAACTCCAGCCGTGCCTTTTGTCCCCCGGAGAGGTCGGCCACCTTCTTGAAGACGTCGTCGCCAACGAAGAGGAAGCTGCCCAGAAGGGAGCGGATCTCGGTTTCCGGCACCTCGGGGTGGTCGTCCCAGACCTCGTTGAGGACCGTTTTTTCGGGGTGGAGCTGTTGCTGCTCCTGGTCGTAGTAGCCGATCTGGAGGTTGGCGCCGAAGCGCACCTTCCCGCCCAGGGCCGGCAGCTTGTTTAAGATCGTCTTCAGCAAAGTCGACTTGCCAATCCCGTTGGGGCCGATGATCCCCAGCCGCTGGCCCTTGCTTTCCTTAAAGGAGAAGGGGCCGGCGATCGCCTGCTCGTGGTAGCCGATCTTGAGCTGGTCGACCTCGAGCACCTCGCTGCCGCTCGGCTCGCCGTACTCGAAGCTGAAGTGGATCGAGCGGTCGTCGGTCATCGGCCGCTCGATCCGGTCCATCTTCTCCAGCTGCTTGCGCCGCGCCTGGGCCCGCTTGGTGGTCGAGGCGCGGACGATGTTCTTGTTGACGAAGTCCTCGAGGGCGGCGATTTGCTTTTGTTGTTGCTCGTAGTGCTTCATCTCCGCCTTGAGCCGCTCGGCCTTGTGGGTCATGAAGGCGGTGTAGTTACCGCTGTAGTGGGTCAGGGTCCGGTTGTCGAGGTCGTACACCTCGCTGACTACCTTGTCGAGGAAGTAGCGGTCGTGGGAAACGATCAGAAGCGCCCCGGAGTAGCCCTTGAGGTAGTCTTCCAACCAGGTGAGCACCCCCATGTCGAGGTGGTTGGTCGGTTCGTCTAAGATCAGCAGGTTGGGCGCCTGGAGGAGGATCTTGGCCAGGGCCAGCTTGGTCTTTTGCCCCCCGGAGAGGGAGTTAACCGGCAGGTCGTACTTGTCCTCGTCGAAGCCGAAACCGGTTAGCACCCCGCGCATCTTGGATTCGATCGCGTAGCCGTCCTGCTTCTTGAAGCTGGCCTGTAGGCGGTCGTAGTCGGCCAGCAGGTGCTCGTCGGTCGGCGTTTCGGCCAGTTGGTTTTCCAGCTCGTGGATCCGCTCCTCCATTTGGTGGAGGGGGGCAAAGACGCTGTCGAGCTCGGCCCAGATCGTGTTTTGGCTGTCGAGCCCCTGGTCCTGGGCCAGGTAGCCGATCGTCACGTTCTTGGCGAAGGAGATCGTCCCCTCGTCGGGGGTGGTTTGCTTGGCCAGCATCTTGAGGAGGGTCGTCTTGCCGGCCCCGTTGCGGCCCACCAGGGCGATCCGGGCGTGGTCGGTCACCTGGAGGTTGATATTGTGAAATAAAACGTCGGCCCCGAAGCGGCGGAGGACGTCGTTGGTTTGCAATAGTAGCATTCTTTGAAACCTATCTTTCTAACTGGAAATTGCTGTTAAAGAAAATTCTACCATGCTTTTTGGTGGGCAAAAAAGTAACTTTTCTTGCAATTTGGTTCACAAAGGGGCCGGGAATTGCTAGAATAAGTTGTAAGCTAATTTCACAAAGCATATGAGGAGGAGAAAGAACAATGCCATCTCGGAAAATTCCGCGGGCAACGGCCAAGCGATTGCCGGTGTACTACCGGTACCTGAACGTCTTGCTGAACGCAAACAAGCACCGGGTATCATCAACCGAACTCTCGGAGGCCGTTCAAGTTGATTCGGCAACGATCCGGCGTGACTTCTCCTACTTTGGTGAGCTCGGGAAGCGTGGCTACGGCTACGACGTGGAAAGCCTGCTGAAGTTCTTCCGCGGCATCCTGAACCAGGATAAGCTCACCAGCGTCGCCCTGGTTGGGGTGGGGAGTCTGGGGAGTGCCCTGATGAACTACAACTTCCACCAGTCGACCAACCTGCGGATCAGCGCCGCCTTCGATCCAAAGCCGGAACTGGCCAACACGATCAAGAGTGGGATCCCGGTTTACCCGGCCGCCGAGTTGGAAAAGCAGATCAAGGAGCAGCAAATCGACGCTGCCATCCTGACCGTGCCGGGAGAGAAGTCACAGGAAGTCACCGACCAACTGGTGGCCGCCGGGGTGCACGGGATTTTGAACTTCACCCCGGTCCGCCTGTCGGTGCCAAAGAACGTTCAAGTGCAAAACATTGACCTGACCAACGAGCTGCAGACCCTGATTTACTTCATTGAAAGTAACAAGGCCCGCGAAGAGGAGTAGGGAGCTCCCCGTTGGTAGAGAGAAGTGAAAAAGAATGGGGTTGGGGGAATGCGTCTCCCGCCCCATTTTTTGTTGTGAAACCGAAAACAAGGAGGAACCATGACCGAACAATTACGCTGCCCGACCTGTAAGCAACCGATTAAGCCGGGGGCGACCCGCTGCCTGGCCTGCGGGGAGAACCTGCGCCCCTTCATGGCGGCGCTGAAGGAACAAGCGGCGGCGCAAGGAGAACCAAGTAGCGCGACGAGTACGTCCGCCGCGCCAAGAAGTGAAGCCGGCACCCCGGCGGAGCGGGCTTCCCGTGCCGGCCAGGCGGCGGCCAGCCACCAGCCGGCTCCGGAGCGAAAAAGGGAAGAACCGGCCCGCCCGGCAGCACAGTCCCGGTCGGCGGCCTTATCCAGCGCTAGCGCCGCCCCGGACACGGGGGCAAAGAGCGCGGTAGCGGCCAGTCAGGCGACCGGCGAGCTGAGCCGGCGGACCCGTCGCCAGTCCCGTCACCACCAGCACCGCGTCCGCGACCTCACGCAGGCGGTGGCGGCGTTGGTGCCGAAGCGACCGGCAAAGAAGGAGTCCCCGGCCAGCAGCAGCGCGGCGCCGCAAAAGTCTGCCGCAAAGCCCCGGGCGGCCACGGCCAGCGCCCAGCCCCTGGCTTCTCAGCAAGCGGCCCCAACTAGCACCGCGACCAAGGCGAGCCCGCACCCGGCGCCGGTGAAAGCGGCGGCGAAGAAGCGGCTTTGGGAAAAGTCGCCGGTCAAGTCGGGGGCGACTGACAAGCAGGGCACGGCCAAGATGCCGGTCAAGCCGGGGACGACCGAACAGCGGAAGAAGGCGGCCCCCAAGGCACCGGTCACCCCGGCCAAACCCGCGCCTAAGCCGAAAAGTAAGCCGGCAAGCGCCAAGCAGGAGGAGGCAAGTAGCAAGCCGGCCCCGCACCGCTGGCTTCCCCGTCGGCTCCGCAAGCCCCTGCTGGCGCTGGGGCTGGTCGTCCTGGCCTTCCTGTTGTGGGGGAGCTGGTACTACTCTTCCAGCAGCCAGCTGAACCGGCTGGTGACCCGGCTAGATAAGCAGGAGGACGTCAGCGCCTCCTTGAAGCTCTCCTCCAGCACCAAGGCGGTCAGCAAGACTGAGGCGGCGGCCTTTGAAAAGGCGGTCACCAGCAAGCAATCAACCCTGACCAAGCTGCAGGCGGCCTTCAAGCGGGGCAAGAGCTACGAGGGGTTGCGCTGGGTAAAGGACGGCCACCACTGGCTGATCTTCCCGGCCTACAAGGTGGAAGCAGCCGCGGCCGCCGTCACCCTCAGCTCCAACCGCGCCAAGGTGGCCCTCTACCAGGGAGATGAGAAGCTGACCACCACCAGCGCCAAGAACAAGCAGGCCCTCCGCTTCCTCTACCCGGGGACCTACACCTTCAAGGCCAGCGGCACGGTCAAGGGCAAGCAACGGACGGTGAAGAAGACGGTTCGCCTGACCGCCGGCGCGATCGCCCAGGTTAAGCTTAACCTGACCAAGCAAAAGAAGACCAGCAGCACGAGCCTGAAGGCGGCCACCGCCAAGACCCTCTTGAACACCGCCTTCACCGGGCTGACGGCCGGGGCCAACAGCACGGTTGCCAGCGAGTTCGTCAGCGGCTCCAGCAACTCTTCCTATAATGAGTTGATCGAATTTTACGAGCCGCTGGAAAGCAAGCTCCTCAGCGTCAAGGTGGTCAAGGTCAAGCAGATCACCAAGTCGAGTACCGGCAGCTTCCAGGTAACCTACGCGGTGCGCTACACCTTCCAGAACTCCGACAACAAGCGGGTTCAGCAGTTCACCTACCAGGGGGGCGAAATCGTCAAGTCCGGGAGCACCTACAAGATCAAGTCGATCGGCAAGACCGGGACCAGCCCGGACTGGCAGAAGACCTACGACGAAGACTAATTGTAAGCAAGGCGGGAATGCCCATCTAAAGGGGGCTTCCCGCTTTTTTGCTTGCCCAGAATTGAAACTGTTTTCAGCCCCACAAAGGATTGAAATTCTTAACCAATTCTTTATAATTAGAACGGTAATCAAACATTTTGGGAGGAAAAAATGATGATTAAGTGTTCAAATTGCGGTGCCGAGATGCCCGCCGGCACCAAGTTCTGCACCACCTGCGGGACGGCCCTGACCGATGACGCCCCGCAAGCCCAGGCGACGGTCCAGACCCAGCCGGCAACCCCGGCCCAGGCGGCGCCGGCCGGGCCAAACGCCGCCCAGCTCTACTGGCGCTGGTTCGTCGGCTCGCTGAAGAAGCCGGCGGCGGTGGTGCAGCCAACCTTCAAGGGGAGCGGCCTGATTAACCTGGCCGCCGAGAGCCTCTTCTTCATCCTGGCGCTCCTCTTCAACTTCAAGCGGACGATCAGCTCCTACGCCACCAGTTCCGGCCTGTCGGAATGGATCAGCAGCAGCGTCATTAACGAGATCACCGGCAAGCTTAACAACTACTTCATCCAGGGCTGGCTCTTTGCCCTGGTGGGGACCGGCGTGATCCTGGGAGTGGGGGCCTTCCTGCACACCATCACCGCCAATAAGCAGTCAACCGACTTCCTTGCCTACAGCAACGAGATTGCCCACAACACCAACCTGGTTTTGGTGCTCAACCTGGCGCTCTTGCTCCTCGGCCTGATGCTGGAGTGGAAGTCCTTTGCCGTGATTGCGATCGTCATCCTGGTCGTTGACCTGACCAGCCTGAGTGCGGCTCTCTACCGGTCGGTAATGCACGACAATGCCAAGCTTGACCCGCTCTACGCCGCCCTCTTGATGGGGCTGGCGATTGCCCTGGTCAGCTTCCTGGTAATGCGCCTCGGCGGGACCGAAATCTTTACCCAGATCAAGCAAGACTTCGAGAGTCTCTGGTAGGACGCCCCGGCGATGAAGACGATGAGCAAGCGCCGCTGGCTGGCCTGGTTGCTGTTGGCCCTGGCCGCGATGGCGACCGCCATCCTGGTTGGGGCGCCCACTAGCCAGGCCAAGGTGACCAACCACCAGCTGGCGCAGCGGGTCAAGAAGATGACCCTTCGCCAGAAGATCGGCCAGATGTATTTGGCCCCGGCGGTCGATCAGCAGACGGCGATCAAGGCCGAACAGGAATACCAGCTGGGGGGCTGGTTGCTCTTCGGCAGTGATTTTGCGGGCGAAAGCAAGGATGGCTTCGTGGCCAAGCTGAAGGCCGAGCAGGCCGCCAGCAAGCTGCCGCTTCTGATCGCCACCGACCAGGAGGGGGGCAGTGTCTCCCGCCTCGACGCCAACCCGGCGATCGGTGGCAGCAGTCACCCGTCGCCCCAGGACCTGTTGAAGGCCGGCGGGGAAAAGCAGCTGGTCAAGCAGACCGGCGCCACCGCCAAGCAGCTGCGCCAGCTGGGGATCAACTGGAACCTGGCCCCGGTGGCCGACGTCACCAGTGACCAGCAGAGCTTCATCTACGACCGCACCCTCGGCCTGCCGGCCAAGCAGGCGGCCCCGCTGGTGGCCAAGGAGGTCAAGGCGATCCAGGGCCAGCGGGTGGCCGCCAGCCTGAAGCACTTCCCGGGCTACGGCTCGGCGCCCGACACCCACACCGGGACCGGGACCAGCAACCAGTCGCTGGCCACCTACCAGCAGCAGGAATGGCTGCCCTTCAAGGCCGGGATCAAGGCCGGGGCCGATAGCGTCCTGGTGGCCCACGTGGTGATGACCGCCGTCGATCCCAACCTGCCGGCCTCGCTCTCGCCCAAGGTTCACCGCCTCCTGCGGCGCGACCTGCACTTCAGGGGCGTGATCGTGACCGACGACCTGTCGATGGGGGCGATCACCAAGTTCGCCCAGCAGAGCAAGCAGCCGGTTGACGTGCTGGCGGTCAAGGCCGGTAACGACATGTTGATTGCCAGCGACTATGCCACCGGGATCGACCAGGTGGTTGCCGCCGTCAAGCAGGGGGAGATCAAGGAAAGCCAGATCAACCAGAGCGTCTTGCGGATCCTGAAGCTCAAGCGCAAGCTCGGCCTGTTGAAGTGATGATTTTGGAGGAGTACTACAATGAGTGAAAAACGTTTTTGCCCCAACTGTGGGCACCCGGTTAAGCCGGACGCGGCCTTTTGTGCCAACTGCGGGCACAAGCTGCCCCCGGTAAAGCCGGTTCAACCAAAAGAAGACCCGATCCCGCGGGTGATCCGCCGGCCGGAACAACCGGCAAGCAACGTGGCCAAGCCGGCCCGCCCGGCTGCCACGCGTTCCGCGGCCAGTGCCAGCGCCACGGCGGCGGCCCGGACCCAAGCCAGCGCCAGCCAGGCGGGGAACAAGTCCGCCAACCCGCAAGCCTCGAGCGCAAAGAAGCCGGCAGCTAGCCCGCGGCAAAAGCCAACAAAAGCAAGTAACCAACAACCGGCCCTGAGCCGCCAGGCGGCCAAGCACCCGGTCAACAAGGGCAAGCGGGTCGGCGTGATCGCGGCGATCGTGCTGGTGGTCCTGATTGCCTTTGGTAGCTGGTACTACTCGAGCAGCAACCAGCTGAACCGCTTCGTCAGCCGGGTTAACAATAATAAGGACATTTCCGCCTACCTGGTTCTGGAAGGCAGCAAGGATAAGGTGTCCAAGAGCGAGGCCAGGGCCTTCGAAAAGGTGCTGAGCGGCGATTCCAGTTACACGACCGACCTGCAGAAGAGCTTCGCCCAGGGGCAGAGCTACGAGGGCCTCAAGTGGGTCAAGTCCGGTCACCGGCTGCTGGTCTTCCCGGCCTACAAGGTCCAGGCCGCCGGCGCTAGTGCGACCCTGTCGACTAACCACGCCAACACCGCCATCTACCGCGGGAGCAAGAAGGTGGCCACCACGACCGCAAGCAAGCAGAGCGTCAAGCTGACCGGCCTCTTCCCGGGGACCTACACCTTCAAGGCTAGCGGGAAGGTTAGCGGCCGTCAGCTGAGCGCCCAAAAGCAGGTCACCCTGGCCCCGGGCAACACGACCAGCGTGGACCTCGACCTCAAGACGGCCACCTTCACCGTCAAGGGAATCAAGGGGAGCAGCGTCTACCTCAACGGCAAGAAGGTCGGCACCCTCAACAGCAAGGGCGTAAAGCACTTCAGCGACTACCCGATGAAGAACGGCCTGCCGCTCTACCTGAAGACGACGGTTGACGGCAAGACGATGAAGTCGGAGACGGTCTCGGTTGAGGCAATGATCGACGGCGGCACGACGACGATCACGCCGAGCTACAAGGGCCTGGTAAGCAAGAGCGAGGCCAAGTCCCTGCTCAACGACGCCTACACCGAGCTGGAAAACGGTTCGAACAGTTCGATCGCCGAGGATGACTTCGTGGGCGACGAAAACAACGACTCCTACAACGAGCTGATTTCCTTCTACGAACCGCTGGAGGACAGCCTGTACGACGTCGAGGTCACCAAGGTCAAGAGCATCACCCCGCTGGGCAAGAAGAAGGCCCAGGTGTCCTACTCGGTTAAGTTCACCTTCATGACTGACACCGAGAAGAAGGTCCAACAGTTCACCTACAACGGTGGGGAAATCGTCAAGTCCGGCGGCAGTTACAAGATCAAGTCGATCGGCAAGACCGGCACCGAACCGGATTGGGAACGGACCTACGACGAGGATTAGTTGAAGGATGCAAAAAGACGACCACCAAAGCGTGGCCGTCTTTTTTTGGTATGTGGGAGGGATGGCACTTAGTAGGCAACCAGGCGCTTCCCTCCATTGGGTTGGCTCCCTGTCATCACTTTGTCATCAGTTTCCGCAAAAAATTGTTGCTAACCGTTAAATCTAAATCAAAGGTGCTGATCTGGTGCCAGATAATAGCCCGGCCGCCTGTGATCAGTTTGTGGTCATTTTTCCGCAATTTTTCCGCAAAAACCGAAAAATCACTGTTTTCACTGTTCATCACAAAATTAAAAACGTTGATCTGACGCGGTTTGTGCGCCCATCAACGTTTTTGAAAATCATCAAAAATGGAGATGAGGGGAGTCGAACCCCTGTCCGACCATATCGCCATCCGAACCTCTACGCTCATAGATCAACTACTTATGTTTAACCGGTCAACCCGCCGCTAATCAAGGCAACCATGGCCGGCGAGCTTGGAAGATCTCTTTTCTCCCCCTCAAGCGGCAAGGGAAAACGTAAGTCCACTGCTAATGAAACCCGGGAACGGACCATGGACGAGCCCGGCCGGATTTACGCATGCTTACCGGTTAGGCAGCGTATGCGTAGGATTGTGAATTATTGTTTGCAGTTATAATTTGA
Organism: uncultured Limosilactobacillus sp.; assembly: GCA_944327195.1. GTDB lineage: Bacteria > Bacillota > Bacilli > Lactobacillales > Lactobacillaceae > Limosilactobacillus. Next base: position 36,828 of record CALVGV010000009.1, on the reverse strand, counting down.
AAACTGAGCGTTTTTAAAAGCGCCACCTTTAAACGCAGTTCGGACGCGACCTATGCCCGTCGAATCCAAAAACATCCCCAAATGGATTACAATTAGAATAACATAAGTTTAAGGTTTCGTACAAGTTTATGCTTTTCACTAAAAAATCACATTTGCATGAGTATAATATTTGCAAAACAGCGACAAACATTGGAGGAATACGTAATGAAGATCCTAATGGTGGAAGATAATCACTCCGTTTGCGAAATGATGGCCATGTTTTTCAAGAAGGAAAAGTGGGACGCCGATTTCGCCTACGACGGGGAGGCCGCGGTTGAAATGTACGAAAAGGGGAGCGACGATATCGACATCGTCCTCCTTGACCTCAACCTGCCGAAGAAGGACGGGATGCAGGTCGCCGCAGACATCCGCCGGACCTCCCCAACGGTACCGATTATCATGCTGACCGCCCGCGACTCCGAATCCGACCAGGTGCTGGGGCTGGAAATGGGGGCCGACGACTACGTTACCAAGCCCTTCTCGCCGATTACCCTGATCGCGCGGATCAAGGCCCTCTACCGGCGGTCGCAACTGGCCCAAATCACCCAGCGGGCCTCGAAGGTGGCCTCCGACTTCGACGTCGAAACCGACCACTTCAAGATGAACACCAAGACTCGCGAGGCCTACCTCAACGGCAAGCAAATTGAAGACCTGACGCCAAAGGAATTCGACCTCCTCAAGGCGCTGGCCTCCAAGCCAAAGCAGGTCTTCACCCGGGAACAACTTCTCCAACTGGTTTGGAACTACGAGTTCTACGGGGATGAACGGACGGTCGACGCCCACATCAAGAAGCTGCGGCAAAAGATCGAAAAGGTCGGCCCGAAGGTGGTGCAAACCGTCTGGGGGGTCGGCTACAAGTTTGACGATTCCGACATTGAGGACTAGCCGGCAATGCGGCTAGTTTGGCGGCAGATCCTCGGGATCATGGTGGTGATCGTGGTTCTCTGCACCACCCTAACGATCTCCTTTGTTGGGATCACCAACCGCACCATTTATTGGAACACCTGGCGCCAACTCTCGCAAAACGCCGACAGCCTGATCAACGACGATGAAATCATCTTCAATAAGAAGAGTGGCAAGATCGTCGGCATCGAAAAGAGTCAGATCGACTCCAAGGCGCGGATGCTGTCGCGCCAGCACGTTCAATTTGCCATTTACGACGGCAGTAAGACCCTTCGTTACACCAACGAAACGACCTACGTACCGTCGATTTCCAAGAAGGAATGGCAAAAGATTAAGAAAGGGAACGCGATTCAAAAGCGGGTGAGCTACGCCAAGCTGAGCAAGAAGAAGGTCTCCAGTAGCTCCACCACCTCGACGAGTAGCTCAACGACCGTTTTGTCGGAGAGCCACCAGTCGAAAAAAACTAGTTCCACCAAGAACCCGCCGGAAATGACGATGGTCATCAAGCCCTACTTCTACAAGGGCAAGCTGGTGGCGGCGATGGCGATCGGCACCTTTGCCTCGACCGTCCGCCAGAGCCTCAACCAGATCATCAACGACTTCTTGATCTCCTTCGTGATCGCCGTGGTGATCGCCCTGGTGGTTTCCTTCGTCATTTCCCGCTACCTGACCAAGCGGATCAACGCGATGAACAAGGCCACCCGGGCGGTTGCCAAGGGGGACTACAACATCCACCTCGAAAATCGCCAAAAGGACGAGCTTGACGAGTTGAGCCACAACTTTAACGTGATGGTTCGCTCCCTACGCGAGTCACAAGAGGAAATCAAGGAGCAAGAGGAGCGGCGCAAGCAGTTCCTCGCCAACGCCGCCCACGAAATGCGGACCCCGCTGACGACGATCAACGGGATCCTCGAGGGCCTCTCCTACGACGTGATTCCGGAGGAGGAAAAGAAGCACAGTATCGAGCTGATGCAGCAGGACACCAAGCGGCTGATCCGGCTGGTAAACGACAACCTCAACTACGAGAAGATCCGCACCAACCAGATCTTGCTTGATCGCAAGGTCTTCGACGCCGGCGCCGTGCTCGCCAACCTGCGGGACCAGCTGAAGAAGAAGGCCGAGGCCAAGGGCGACACGATCACCGTGACCGCCCCGGCCGAGTTGCGCGTCTACGCCGACTACGACCGCTTCGTCCAGGTGCTCTTCAACGTTATCCAAAACGCGATCCAGTTTACCGACAACGGCAAGATCACGATTGGGGGCGAGCGGGTGAGCCACGGGACCCAGTTCACCGTTTCCGACACCGGGATCGGGATGACCAAGGAGCAGATGGACTACATCTGGGAACGCTTCTACAAGGCCGACCGCTCGCGGATGAGCACCAAGTACGGTGAGTCCGGGATCGGAATGGCAATCGTTCATCAATTGGTCACCCTCCACGGCGGCAAGATCAAGGTCGATTCGCAGCTCAACAAGGGCACGACCTTCACAATCTTCTTCCCGGATCGCCAGTACGCTCCCCACGCGGGTCAGCGGAAAAAGCATGAAAATGGGAATGAAAGCGGTAATTGATTTGCAATTTATCGCAAGTTCAGTTAAAATGTTAAACGTTTTCCAAAAGGCACTGATTGGCAACAACCGGCGCCTTTTGATTATCATGCCAATGTAACCGGTTGCGACCTGCGCCGAACCGGCGGCAAAGAGAGAAAGAGAATTTAGATATAGGAGAGTGACTACTTCAATGGCTTACTTAATCGCACTGATTCCGGCCCTCGGGTGGGGGCTGATGCCGATCATCACCGGGAAGATCGGCGGTTCCTCGGCTAACCAGATCTTTGGGATCGGGGCCGGCGCCTCGATCATCGGGATCGTTGCCTTCCTGATCATGCACCCGAGCGTTTCGACGACGGCCTTCATCTTCTCGCTAGTCTGCGGGGCCCTCTGGTCAACCGGGCAGGTCGGCCAGTTCGTTTCCTTCAAGCGGATGGGGGTTTCCAACACGATTCCGCTGTCAACCGTCCTCCAATTGGTCGGGAACTCGATCATCGGGGTCCTCTTCCTCGGTAACTGGTCGGGGACCCAGGCGCTCTTGATTGGTTTTGCCGCCCTGGCAATCGTGGTGGTCGGGGCCCTCTTGACCTCGGTCTCTGACGACAACGGAAGCGGCCAGAAGGTGACGACGGCTAACTTCCTTTTCCTGCTGGTAACGACGATCGGGTACTGGGTCTACTCCACCTTCCCGAGCCTGCCGGTGGTCAAGGGCGAAGACTCGGTTGGGATCTTCCTGCCGGAAATGCTGGGGATCCTGATCGGCGCCTCGATCTACGGGACGATCGCAACCAAGGGGCAATTTTGGAAGGAAAGCGAGAGTTACAAGAACATCCTCGGGGGCCTCTCCTGGGGGGCGGCGGCCTTTGCCTACATCTTCGCTGCCCGGCAGCTGGGGACCAACACCGCCTTCATCTTCACCCAACTGAACGTGATCATCGCAACCTTCGGTGGGATCCTGATCCTTCACGAGCGCAAGAGTGCCAAGGAAATGAAGTTCACCGTTTCCGGGATCGTGCTGATCGTGCTCGGGAGCATCCTAACGATTTTTGCCTAGTAACATACCTTGAAAGCTGGTCCGACGGGGCCGGCTTTTTCTTTTGCCAAAAAAATTTGAGAAAGTTGCAATCAGAGCGAACTTTTTCGGCCCTTTCCGCGTATATATAAAGTAGGGGGGTGAAAAAGTGAAACTACCAACTGATCAGGAACTGAGCACCAAGTGGGAACGGTTGACGATCAACGACGACCCGATCTTTGGCGGGGTGATGGAAAACCGGACGCTTTGCAAGCAATTGATTGAACGCTGCCTCGCTGGGATCGAGATTCGCCAGCTGCAACCGGTGACCAAGACCCAGCACACCTACAACGGACCGCTCGCCTCGCGGGGTGTCCGCTACGACGTTTACGTTCGCGACAACCAGAACCGGACCTTCGTGATCGAGGTCCAGGTGCGCAACGAAAGCAATATCCCGCAGCGGCTCCGTTACTACCAGGGGGCGGTCGACCAGGAGATTCTCAAGCCGCGCCAGGACTACGGCCGGCTGAAGCAGTGCCCGTCCGGAACATGGTAGCCGCCGGGAAGAGCAAAGACGAAATCATGACAGAACTGACTTCAATTTTGAGCCTTCCCCAGGAACTGGCCGAGCGCTACTACAACCAGGTGGTGCCCGCCTAGGAAGCTTCGAAAAGCACCGGACCACGGTGAGTCACTGCTAATCGATCCCGGCCCCGGTGCCAATCAGCCCCTCCCCGTTCGCGGGTGGGGCTGATTTTTTCGTTCCAAAGGTAAAGAAAAGGATAATTTCGCCCAAAACGCGCAAAGGTCAAACCGGAGCTGATCCTTGATTTACCGGGCTTTTGCGGGCTGTCTCCCAATTATTAGTCAAAAAAGGTCAAAATATTTGTTGCAATCTGGTCGAAGCGTGTTATAGTGGAAACTGTAATTAGCACTGCTGGTGGTTGAGTGCTAACACCGCCTCACCCAGACTGCTAATTTGAATACCAGAAAATATTTGTTATGGAGGGATTAGCGTGTTAAAGCCATTAGGAGATCGCGTAGTTCTGAAAGCGGAAGAAGAAGAAAAGACGGTTGGCGGCATCGTGCTTGCTTCCAACGCCAAGGACAAGCCAACTACCGGGAAGGTCGTTGCCGTCGGCGCTGGCCACACCTTGGATAACGGGCAAGTCGTTGCCGTTAGCGTTAAGGAAGGCGACAAGGTCCTCTTTGACAAGTATGCCGGGCAAGAAGTGGAATACGACGGCGACAAGTACTTGGTCGTTCACGAAAAAGACCTGGTTGCGGTAATCGACTAGTTTAACTAACCATGAATTAACGCGTCCCGGCGCTTGTGTGGGCACGGCGGGACATTAAATGAACTTAGTTTAATGAGGTGAAATTAAATGGCAAAGGAATTGAAGTTTGCTGAAGACGCACGGCGGGCAATGCTGCGCGGGGTTGACAAGTTGGCCGACACGGTTAAGACCACGATTGGGCCAAAGGGCCGCAACGTGGTTTTGGAACAAAGCTACGGTTCGCCAACGATCACTAACGACGGGGTAACGATTGCCAAGAACATCGAACTCGAAGACCACTTCGAAAACATGGGCGCCAAGCTGGTTTCCGAAGTTGCCTCCAAGACGAACGACATCGCCGGGGACGGGACGACTACTGCCACCGTTTTGACCCAAGCGATCGTTAACGAAGGGATGAAGAACGTTACCGCCGGCGCCAACCCGGTTGGCATCCGCCGCGGGATCGAAAAGGCCACTAACGCCGCCGTCGAAGAACTGAAGACGATGAGCCACGACGTTAAGACCAAGGACGACATCGCCCAAATCGCTTCGATTTCGGCCGCTAACCCGGAAGTCGGCAAGCTGATCGCCGACGCCATGGAAAAGGTTGGTAACGACGGGGTCATCACCATCGAAGACTCCCGTGGGGTGGACACCAGCGTGGACGTGGTTGAAGGGATGAGCTTCGACCGCGGTTACATGTCCCAATACATGGTTACCGACAACGACAAGATGGAAGCCGACCTCGACAACCCGTACGTGCTGATCACCGACAAGAAGATCTCCAACATCCAAGACATCTTGCCGCTGTTGCAATCGGTTGTTCAAGAAGGCCGCGCCCTCTTGATTATCGCCGACGACATCACCGGTGAAGCCCTGCCGACCCTTGTTTTGAACAAGATCCGTGGGACCTTCAACGTGGTTGCCGTTAAGGCTCCTGGCTTCGGTGACCGCCGCAAGGCACAACTGGAAGACATCGCCGTGCTGACTGGCGGGACGGTGATCTCCGACGACCTTGGGATGCAACTCAAGGACGCAACCATCGACCAACTTGGCTCTGCCAACAAGGTAACGGTTACCAAGGACGCTACCACGATCGTCGACGGTGCCGGTGACAAGGCAGCTATCGCGGAACGGGTTGACCAAATCAAGAAGGCCATCTCCGAAACCACGTCCGACTTCGACAAGGAAAAGCTCCAAGAACGGCTGGCTAAGTTGGCCGGCGGGGTTGCCGTTGTTAAGGTTGGTGCCGCAACCGAAACCGAACTGAAGGAACGCAAGTACCGGATTGAAGACGCCCTCAACGCTACCCGGGCCGCCGTTCAAGAAGGTTTCGTTCCTGGTGGTGGGACCGCATTGGTAAACGTTATCCCAGCCCTCGAAAAGGTGGAAAAGGAAACCACTGGCGACGAACAAACTGGGGTTAAGATCGTTAAGGCGGCCCTCGAAGCACCGGTTCGGCAAATCGCCGAAAACGCTGGGGTTGAAGGTTCGGTCATCGTTAACCAACTGATGAACGAAAAGCCAGGGATTGGTTACAACGCCGCCGACGACAAGTTCGAAGACATGATTGACGCCGGGATCGTTGACCCAACCAAGGTTACCCGGTCGGCCCTGCAAAACGCTGCCTCCGTTTCCGCCCTCCTGTTGACCACCGAAGCCGTTGTGGCCGACAAGCCGGAAGAAAAGGACGCCGCTGCCCCAGCTAACCCAGCTGCCGGCATGGGCGGGATGATGTAATTCCTCCTAACTAAAGCAATTACTCAAAAGTCATGGTATTTGCCATGGCTTTTTTGTTTTGCGGCTAGGGAAGGACAGTGCCGCTCCTTCACCTATCGACCGTTATCAGCGAAACTGGCCGTAGTGGGGGAGACAATCAACCACGACCGCCTTTCTTGTGATTTGCTAGGCAAAGGTGACGGAAATGTGAATAAAAAGCCGCGGGAATGCGACTGGCGGAGCGGGATGCGACACCTGTTTTATAATGCGATTATTAATCCGGAACGGGATGGTGAAAGGCGATAACCACGGGAAGTAAACCGGTTTTTGGCTGGTGGGACAGGCGAGAAATCCATAAAATTTTTTCCGGCGCGAATAATAGTTTAAGAAGTGTTTAATCAGCCAATAAACCGTGACTTAAAGCGGTTTCAAAGATAATGTTAATCATGAAGAATCATAAACCGTTCTCGCTATTTATGAATTATTTGTTTTCGATTATTGACATCTCGGTTAAAAGAATTTAAATCATAAGTCGTTAAATCAATATCAAACGATAAATTTTGGGAGGAACTGAGATGTTTTCAAAGAACAATCGAGTAATGAGCGAAAAGAAAACCGCGAATGAACAACAACGGTTTTCTTTGCGTAAGTTAAGCATCGGGACGGTTTCTGTAATGGTTGGGGCCCTGCTTTTCATGGGTGCAACGACCTCGGCATCAGCCGATCAAGTGACTAACGAAGCAACGGCAACCACGGCGACGACTGATCAAGCGACTACTCAGTCAAGTGCAACGACCTTGAAGACGAGCGCCACCTCGTCTGCTTCGGCTTCCACTTCCGCTGCATCCAGTTCGGCGGCTGACTCGAGTGCGGCATCTTCTTCGGCCACTTCTGCAAGCGCAACCACCACGAGCGCAACCAGCCAAGCCGCTAGCTCCGCTGCATCCAGCACGGCAGTAGCCGAAAGCGCCGCAACCAGCGAAGCAACTAGCGCCAGTGCAACCAGTGCCACTACCAGCGCCAACTCGACAAGTGCAACTAGCAGTGCCACCACGGCTGACCTTACTTCCGCTACTAGTGCAACGAACGTTAGCGCCATGCTGACCTCGTTAGCAGTTAACACCAGCGCAACGACGACTAGTGACAGCGACTACGAAATTGGCTCGGTTGTTGCTTCCAACTCGAACATCTCAACGGACGGCTACTCTGTCGAAAGCGAATGGTGGACGCCATCCCTGCGGACTGATTCTAGTTCTGCTCAATGGACTTGGAGTGGTCGTTTCAATTACGACCAAACAGAGGGGCGGATCACCTTCGGGGTAATCGGCCTCGACGAGATTCGCCGTGAAAACAGTGCTAATCAGGTTAACGGTAAGGACGTTTGGGAAATCGCCTTCTCAACCAACAAGACCGGTGATGGGAAGGTTTGGGCAACCTTCTATGACGAGGACGGAAACCAAGTTGGTCAAGAAGAGGTTCCAACCGACGATGAAAATGGGATCACCGCTGCCGGTTACAAGATTACCGCGCTTGATGGGATGCTTAGTTATAATAAAACTAGCTCGGACGTTGGCCCCGTTGAGCAACTATTCTCTTGGGCAGGGGTAAGGGCTCCTTATGGCTCCCGTTGGGTTGGTGACAAGATCGTAATCCCGCGGAAGGTTACGATGAAGGCCTACTACTTGGATGTCGATGGCAACACCCTTGGCTACGTTGCAATTACCGGGCTAGCGGGGCAAACCTTTACCGCGCCATTGCAGGGGATTTACACCAGTGCTGACGGGACCCTGCAGTCCGAAAAGGTGGACCAAGCGGGCCTAACCGTTTCTGGCAATATCGTTACCGGGAAGATCTCGGAATACGCCCGGGGAGCTGTAAAGTACTCAAGCCTGTCCAACACCACTTACACTGCCGTTCCGGGGAGTGTTTCTGACTACTACAGCACGATGCCGTCAATTACCGATGGGTACGTAAATGAAAAGACCGGGACGTTGAAGGATGAAGCAACCCGGGCAGCCCTTGAAACTAGCACGACGGCTAGGTACCAAGGGACGGTTAAGATTGTTGTTGCCGGCGACGCTGATTCAACGTTGTACGTTGATATCAACGACCCGTACTACCACTTGCTCCGGAACAAGGGTCAATACGAACGGAACGTTTTCTCCGGGGGGACTGCGGCGCCGGAATACATCTTTGATGACACCGAGCAAGCAAGCCAAACCGTAACCTACACCGGGGCGGGGAGCGCCACCCCGGTAGCAAATACCCAGAAAGCAAGCTTCGTAAAGACCTACGACACGACGACCGGGGAATCGACTTGGAACGAGGATTCCCACACCTTCAACGACGTAAAGACGCCGGTTGTCACGGGCTACTATGCTGACCAAGCAACGGTTGCCGGGGCAACGGTAACGCCGGCAAATCCAACTAGCACCACGACGGTTACCTACCAGAAGCTGGGGTCAATGATTCCGGTTGACGAGAACGGCAACGCCCTGACAAATGCGGACGGAACTGGCTTTGCGGTTCAATACAACAACGATAGTAGCGACGCAACCAAGGCGGCCGAGACCAAGCTCGCCGAAAGCTACACCGTTACCCTTGCGGATGGCTCGAAGGTAACCTACAAGTTGAAGGATTCCGGGACGAACGTGTTCACCCCAACGGAGAACCTGGGGACAGATCACGAAGTCACCTACGTTCCGGCCGCGGAAGCAACGGTGACGGTTGAATTCCGCGATGAGGACACGAATGAACTGATCAAGTTGCCTACCAAGCAATACATGACTTACAAGGTTACGGGATCGGAAGGGGCGTCGGCAGACGTCAACATTCCGCTCCGGGCAGCGACGGTTGAAAAGTTTATGCCGCAGTACCAGAGCTACTATGTAAAGGACAACGGGGGCTTGACCCTGTCTAGCGACAACATGACGATCCTTCAGATGAAGGATGGCGCAACGATCGTCGTCAACATGTCCACCAAGTCGGCCGCCGAAACCAGTGTTAACATCACCTACAAGGACGAGGGTGGCAACGACCTGTCAAAATACAACTCGACGGTAAATGGGAAGAGTGGTTACTCAACTAAGACTGGTATTGGGGATACCCTTGGAAAGCTCAGCGACCAAGGATACGAACTGGTTGGGGTGACCCAAAACGGGACAAAACTGACCAACTACAAGAACGTGGTATTGGCGGATGAAAACCCGGACATCGAGGTGGTTGTCCGTCACCAGCAAGTAACGGAAACGACGAATAAGCCGGTTACGCGGACGATTAAGGTGATCGACCCGACGACCGGGGATGCCAAGATCACGACCCAGCCGGTAACCCTGACCCACACGGTTACGACAGATAAGGTAACCGGCAAGGTGCTTACGGACACGTGGGCCACGGGTGAATGGAGCCAGTTCACCACCCCTGAAATTGATGGCTACACGCCAACGATTAAGGTGGTTGCGAAGACCCCGGTTACGAACACGACAACCGACCAAACGGTAACTATTTACTACTCCAAGAACCAGGCTAAGCAGGGGACCTTGCAGGTTCAATACGTTGACGCGGACACGAACCAGCAGCTGAATGCCTACACCAAGAACCTGAAGGATGATGCCGGCAAGGACGTTAACACCGATATCGACAGCACCCTGGCGAAGTTGGCCGCCTTTGGTTACGACACGAGCACGGCCACGATCACCCAAGGGACGACCAACCTGAAGAATAACCACGCAACGGTCAACCTTAAGGAAGGAACCAACACGCCGATCGTCGTTAAGGTTGGCCACAAGCTGACCACGGTTACGCCAACCGACCCGAAGACGACCAAGGACCCGCTGCCGGACAACGCCGACAAGACCTACCCGAAGGGGGTTGGCCAGAGCGACCTCAACAAGACGGTCACCCGGACGGTAACGGTAGTTCAACCGGACGGCACCAAGAAGACCGAAACCTTCAACGTCACCCTGACCCGGACGGCCACGGTTGACGAGGTAACCGGCAAGGTCGCCAGCTACAGCGCGTGGAGCGAGGGAAGCTGGAACAACTATGCGGTACCGACGATTGATGGCTACACGGCCAAGATCGCCCTGGTAACGACGGCCGAAGACGGCACCACGGCAAGCAGCACCCCAACGGCAATTAACGCCGAAACGGTTACCAGCAAGACGCCAAACGAGGCCTACACGGTAACCTACACGGCAAACCCAACCACGCCGACGGAAGACCACACCCTGACGGTTAACTACGTCGACCAAAATGGCAACAAGACGGTCAAGACCTACACGGTACCTGGCAAGGACGGCGAGAACGTCACGACCGGGATCAAGGATAACGTACCGGACGGCTACCAAATCGTCACTGGCAGCAACACGCCGGACACGGTAACCCTGACGAGCGACCGGACGATCAACGTACCGGTTGAGCAGAAGGAAACGCCAACCACGCCAACGGACGAAACGAAGAAGACGACCGTTACCTACATCGACAACAAGACTGGCGAGACGATTGATAGCTACGAATTGACGGGTAAGACTGGGACCTCGACTAATACCAAGATCGAGGACAACGTTCCGGATGGCTACACGATCGTTACCGGCCAAAACCTGCCGAAGACGGTTGACTTCAACGACAAGACCCCATCGACGATCCCGGTGAAGGTTGAAAAGAAGACGGAAGACCACAAGCTGACGATCACCTACGTTGACGAAAAGACGGGTACGCCGGTGAAGACGACCACCACGACTCACCAAGACGGTGACAATGTGAAGACCAACATCGACGAAAACGTGCCGACTGGCTACACGAAGGTGCCAGACCCAACGTTGCCAACCGAGGTAACGATGGATGGCGACAAGACGATCACGGTCAAGGTCACGAAGAACGAGACGCCAACGGCAGACCACACCCTGACCGTTAACTACGTCGACCAAAACGGTAATAAGACGGTCAAGACCTACACGGTAACCGGCAAGGACGGCAACACGGTCACGACCAAGATCAAGGACAACGTTCCGGACGGCTACACGATTGTCTCCAACAACACGCCAGATACGGTTACTCTGACGAGCGACAAGACGATCAACGTGCCAGTAGCAAAGGAACACACCCTGACGGTGACCTACGTCGACCAAAACGGCAACCAGGTCGTCAAGACCTACAAGGTAACCGGCAAGGATGGCGAAGAGGTCACGACCGGGATTACGGCCAACGTACCGACTGGCTACCAGATCGTCACCGGCCAAGACCTGCCGACGACCCTCACCCTGACCGGCGACCAGACGATCACTGTCAAGGTGGCCAAGGAAGGCCAAGCCTCGACCACCACGCCGGCAGCTGGCAACCAGGGTGGGACCACCGGCAAGGCCAACAAGAGCCAAACCGGTAACACCGAAACGACCAAGCTGACCTCGCCAGCAACGCCGTCCCAAGCGGCGGCCAAGAGCGCCGCACCGGCTAGCGCTAGTGCAACCACGGCCAAGGATCAGGCAGCCCAACTGCCGCAAACCGGGAACGAAAACCCGGCAGCCGCCGCCGGCCTCGGCCTGGCTGGCCTCTTCGGTGCCCTGGCGGCCCTCGGTGCCAAGCGCAAGCGGCAAAATTAATGTGAACGGTAACTCCTAGCAAGCCCCATGCGGGCGGATTCGAGCGGCGGTTCCCCAGTTCGGGAGCCGCCGCTTTTGTTGCAAAAAGGTTAAATTCCCGGGAAATTTTGGGGTTGGATTTTGCCGCCGAACTGCGTTACAATCAAATGATGTTTCGGTTCTACCATTAAAAGAAACCAAACTCAGAATTGATTACTATCACTAACGCATGAGGAGAAAATTCAAATGTGGCGGTATCTTAAACGTGTATTGATTGGGAAACCGTTAAAGACCCTCGACGAAGGTCAGGCCCACCTGACCAAGTTCAAGGCGCTGGCCCTCTTGTCGTCAGACGCCCTCTCGTCGGTCGCATACGGGACGGAGCAAATCACCACCGTGCTGGTCACCCTTTCGGCGGCGGCCATCTGGTACTCATTGCCGATTGCGGCTGTCGTGCTGGTCTTGCTCTTTGCAATCACCATGTCGTATCGGCAGATCATTCACGCCTACCCGAGCGGCGGGGGCGCCTACGTGGTGGCCACCAAGAACTGGGGGAGCAACGGGGGCCTGATCGCCGGGGGATCCTTGCTGGTTGACTACATGCTAACGGTGGCCGTTTCAACCACCTCGGGGACCGAGGCGATCACCTCGGCCATTCCGTCCTTGTACAACTACTCGATCCCGATTTCCCTGATCATCGTCTTCTTGATCATGTTCCTGAACCTGCGGGGGATGAGCGAAAGTGCCAACTTCCTCACGATCCCGGTTTACTTCTTCGTGGTCATGCTCTCGGTCATGATCATCTGGGGGCTCTTCAACATCGTTACCGGCCACGTGGCCTACCACGCCACGGCCAACATCGGCCAACCGGTGGCCGGGATGTCGATGGTTCTCTTGATTCGCGCCTTCTCGGCCGGGTCGTCTTCTTTGACCGGGGTCGAAGCGATCAGTAACGCTGTGCCAAACTTCAACCAACCGAAAGAAAAGAACGCGGCCACAACCCTGACGATCATGAGTCTGATCCTGGCTTCCTTCTTCGCCGGCGTTACCTTCATGAGCTTTTACTTCGGGATCGTGCCAAACGACCGCTCGACCGTCCTGTCGCAAATCGGCTCGACCGTCTTCGGCGGCCACGGAGTTGGCTTCTACCTCCTCCAACTGGCAACGGCAATGATCCTGGCGGTGGCGGCCAACACCGGGTTCTCGGCCTTTCCGATTCTGGCCTACAACATGGCCAAGGACAAGTTCCTGCCGCACGCCTTCATGGACCGGGGGGACCGGCTCGGTTACTCCAACGGGATCATTTGCCTGGCGGCCGGGGCGATGATTTTGATCGTCATCTTCCACGGGCAAACCAACCTGCTGATCCCGCTCTACGCGGTCGGTGTCTTCGTGCCCTTCACCCTCTCGCAATCGGGGATGATCGTGCACTGGTTCCGCAAGCGGGAAGGGGCCTGGGTTGCTAAGGCCTGCGTGAACCTCCTCGGGGCGGCAATTTCGCTGGCCCTGGTGGTCTTCCTCTTCTGGCAACACTTCGCCAACGTTTGGCCGTACCTGATCATCATGCCGGTGCTGCTCTGGATGTTCCACAGCATCCACAGCCACTACATCAAGGTCGGCAAGCAGCTGCGGGTGGCCGAAAAGACCAAGGTGCAGCTTCACGACTACGACGGGGCGACCGTGATCGTCCTCGTCGGCAACGTCACCCGGGTGACCCGCGGGGCAATCAACTACGCCCGCTCGATTGGGGACTACGTGATTGCCATGCACGTCTCCTTCGACGAAAACCCAGGCAAGGAGCACAAGACGGCCAACGAATTCAAGGCCGAGTACCCGGACGTCCGCTTCGTCGACATCCACTCCTCCTACCGCTCGATCGCGACGCCAACCCTGCGCTTCGTTGACGTGATCGCCAAGCGGGCCGAGGCCAAGAACTACTCGACGACCGTCCTCGTTCCGCAGTTCGTGCCGAAGCACCCCTGGCAGCTGGCCCTCCATAACCAGACCAGCCTTCGCCTGCGGACGGTGCTGAACAGCCGCGAGAACATCATCGTTTCGACCTACAACTACCACTTACACGAATAAACAGCCGGCGGCCGGGGGAGTGATGGCCATTCCCCCGGCCGCCGTTGAATTTTCTGTTGCCCCGCCGGGAAATTTCCCGGGAAATGATTGGAGAACTTTATGCCCAAGCGTCAAATTATTGCCAGCCTCCTGATGATTTTCGGCATCCTCTTGATGATGTCCTTCTCAATCCAGCACCAGAACTTTCACTCCGGGATCCTGGGGATTGCCGGCAGCCTCTGCGTGGTTGCCGCCTACCTGGTCTTCAACTGGGCCCAGTGGAAGGCCGGCAACCGCCGGGTTCGCCGCCTAACCTGGTTGCTCAGCGCCCTCTGCCTCCTCCTGGTCATCCTCCGGGTGGCCGAGGCCCTCGTTTAGCCATCTTCACTGCCCCCTCGCTTTTGCGGTGGGGCTTTTTGGTTGGCGGGGTGCAGGGGGCCTCCGCTCCGCAGCTTCCGGGAGACTGGAACGGGGTGGGCACGATTCTGAGCCCCTTTCCGGGTCTCAGAACTCGGCCTTTCACTAGGCGGGAAACCCGCCAAGTGAAATTTCACCCCTGAGCTCCCGGGTCTGCTCCGCTCCGGCCCCGGCGACTAAACGTGGCTGCGGCAACTAGAGTAGGGGAGTTTACGATTCATAGCTTCTGGCAGATTGAAGAACAGGGTGGACATGATTCTAAACTCCTTTCCGGGTCTCAGAATTCAGTCTTTCATTAGACGATGAACCGCCAAATGAGATTTTACCCCTGAGCTCCCGGGTCTGCTCTGCTCCGGCCTCCGACAACGAAACGTGGGTGCGGCAACTAGAGCGGGGGAGTCTGCACTCCATAGCTTCCGGAGTATTGAGGAACGTGGGACATGATTTTGATCCCCTAGTCTGCTCCGTTTAGCTGATGGTAGCCGCAGCGGGTTGGCCCCAGCTCCTTTTTGGCCCCTCGCTGAAGAGATTTACAGCAAGGAGGTTGACAATTGTTTGCCAACTAACTAAAATTGCTAGGTAGCAAACAAAAAGGAGGAAGTATGATGTTTTATGGTCGCTTAATCAAACAGGCCAACTACCAGTTAGCAACCGAGTTCGACCGCTTCGCCGCTCCCTACGACCTCACCGGCACCCAGATGTCGGTGATCGATTTTCTTGGTCGCCAGGAGGATTACTGCAGCAGTCAGCAGACAATCGAGCGCGAGTTTCGCATTCGCCGCTCGACCACCACGATCCTGCTCCAGCGGATGGAGAAGAAGGGGCTGATCGTCAAGAAGGTGGTGGCGGGGGACCAACGCCGCCGCCTAGTGCAGCTCACCGCCAAGGCCACCGAGCTGATCCCGGTGATTCGCGAGCACATCACCGCGTCCGAGGACTGGCTCCAGGCGGGTTTCACCGCTAGCGAACGCGAGGTAATCACCGCCTTCCTGCAACGGGCAATCAGGGGGAACGAGAATGACGACCAGTAAAAAGCAATTAACCCCGCAGCTGATCATGGCGGTGGTCGCCACCGGCCTGCTCTCCTTTTGTGGGGTGATCGTCGAAACGGCGATGAACATCTCCTTCCCGACCCTGATGAAGGAGTTCGGCGTCACCACCAACGTTGTTCAGTGGATGACCTCAATCTACCTGCTGGTGGTGGCGGTGATGGTGCCGCTGTCGGCCTACTTCAAGCGCTCCTTCAAGACCAAGCACCTCTTCATCGTTGCCAACCTGCTCTTCATCCTCGGACTGGTGATTGACGCCAGCGCGCCCAACTTCACCTTCCTTCTCCTGGGTCGCTTGATCCAGGGGCTGGGGACCGGGATCTCCCTGCCGCTGATGTTCAACATCATCCTCGAGCAGGTGCCGCAAGAAAAGCTGGGGCTGATGATGGGGGTCGCCAACCTGATCACCGGGATCGCCCCGGCCCTCGGTCCGACCTTTGGTGGCCTGGTGGTCACCGGGATGGGCTGGCGCTGGGTCTTCATCTTCCTTTTGCCCTTCCTGGTGGTCTCACTCCTGCTGGGGATCGCCGGCATCCAACAGCCGACCCCGCCGCAGCGCGGCCGCTTCGACCAGCTCAGCCTCTGCTTCATCGCCCTCCTCTTCGGCGGCCTGGTGACCGGCTTTGCCAACCTTTCCGGCCAGCCGTTAATTAGCATGGCGGTCGGCGGGGCCTGGTTGCTCGGCCTTCTTGGTCTGGCCGGGCTGACCTGGTGCTCCCTGACACTGGACCAACCCCTGTTGGACCTGCGTCTCTTGACCAACCGGCGCTTCCACCGGATCCTCCTGATGTTCTTCTTCACCCAGCTCTGCTCGCTCGGTTTCGCCTTCCTCTTGCCCAACTACATCCAGCTGGTCAACGGCAAGTCGGCCCTGGTTGCCGGGATGGTGGTTCTGCCGGCCGGCTTTGCCGGGGCCGTGGCCGCTCCGGTGGGGGGCCGCCTGCTCGATAAGTACGGCGCCCGGCGGCCGATCGTGGCCGGCAACTGCCTGATGCTGCTGGCGATCGTCCTCTTCACCCTGTTGGCCCGCCAGCTGACCGACGGCCTGGTTGCCACCGTCTACATCTTCTACATGTTCGGGATGGGGATGACGATGGGCAGCCTGATGACCAGCGCCCTGACCTTCCTGAAGGACAACCAGCAAACCCAGGGGAACGCCATCTTGAACACCCTCCAGCAGTTCGCCGGGGCGATGGGAACCTCGCTGGTTTCGGTGATCGTCGCCGCCAGTCAGCGCCAGCACTGCCAGCTGGTCGGCACCAAGGTCGGCACCCAAGAGGCCTTTCTCTTCCTCCTTGTGTTGATCGTGATCATCCTACTGACTGGCCTGGCCACCCTGCCGAAGCGGGCCGTCGCCAAGCAATAGTCAATCCAAGCGAAAAAGGCATCTCCTTTCCGCAATCGGGGAAGGGGATGCCTTTTGGTTTGGAAATATTTCCCGGGAAATTTAGGGTTCAGTGATTGGCACCTCGTTGAAGCGCACCGGGCCGCGCTTGATCGTCAGTTGGTTGTTGAACTGGTTGGTCAGGGCGGCCTTGACCGTGGCCAGCTTGCTTTCGTCAACGAAGACCGGCACGGTGACCGCCGTGGCGTAGCTCGGCTCGGCCGTCGCCAATTCCTCCTGCCCTAGCCAGTAGGTCAGCTGGTCGTACAGCGGGTAGGGGGTGGTGACCTCCAACGTTACCTGGGGGATTTTTTGCACCCGGCCAACGGCGTGGATAGCTTCGGTGGTGGTGTTGCTGTAGGTGCGGATCAGGCCGCCGGCGCCGAGCTTGATCCCGCCGAAGTAGCGGGTGACGACCGCGCAGACGTCGTGGAGCTGGGCTCCCTTGAGCGCCTCCAGGATCGGCACCCCGGCGGTACCACTCGGTTCACCGTTGTCGCTTTCCCGCTGGATCTGGTCGCGCTCGCCAATCAGGTAGGCAAAGCAGTTATGGGTGGCCTTGCGGTTGGCGGTGCTTACCTGGTCAATGAAGGCCTTGGCCTTCTCCTCGCTGCTCACCCGGGCTAGCGAGCAGATGAAGCGGGACTTCTTGATCATCAGCTCGCTCTGGCCGCCTTGCTTGATCGTGATGTAGGGAACTTCTGCCAATTTTTTTGCGCTCCTTCCGAACAAAATCGCCCCTTTCCGCGTATATATAAAGTAGGGGGTGTTTTTGTGAAGATTGAATTGTTGTACGGGCGCCGCGAACTCTTTCCGGCCACCCAGGCGGTGCCGGCCGGCGTCCAGTCATTAGAACCAATGCGAATCAGTGGGAAGGGGGTAACCTGCCTCCGCTGCGGTAGCCGCTTTGTCGCCGCCAGGGTGGCCCTACCCAATCACCACTACTACTGCCCGGCCTGCATCAACCTCGGCCGGGTCTCAACCCTAGCTCGATTTTATCATGTTCCCGAGCCAAATCAATTTCCGCCCTGCCCCGGGGTCCTGCGCTGGCAGGGGGAGCTGTCGCCTCTGCAAGGGGAGGCGGCCGCCGTGGTGAAGGAGAAGATGGCTGCCCATGCCCACCACCTGCTCTGGGCGGTCACCGGGGCCGGCAAGACCGAGATGACCTACCCGGCAATTGCGGCCGCCCTGGAGCGGGGGGAGCGGGTGGTGATCGCCTCGCCGCGGATCGACGTCTGCCGCGAGCTCTACCCGCGCTTCAAGCGCGACTTCGCCCTGCCGATCGCCCTTTTGCACGGCGGCAGCGAGCCCTACGCCTACCGCCAACTGACGATCTGCACCACCCACCAGCTGCTCCGCTTCTACCACGCCTTCGACCTGCTGGTGGTGGACGAGGTCGACGCCTTCCCCTACGCGATGAACCCGGCCCTCCTCTACGCCACCAAGCAGGCGGTCAAGGAAGACGGCGGCCTGCTCTTGATGACCGCCACCCCGGACCAGCGCCTGTTGAGCCAGGTCCGGCGGGGACGACTCTCGATCAGCTACCTGCCCCTCCGCTACCACGGCCACCTCCTGCCGGAGATCAGGTCGCTGGTGGTCGGCGACTGGCGCAAGCGGGTGGCTCGCGGGCAACTACCGCCGGCCCTCTGCCGCTGGCTGAGGGCACGGGTGGAAAGCGGGCGCGAATTCCTCTTCTTTGTGCCCCACGTCGCCGACCTGGCGGGGGTGGCCCGGGCAACCCGCCGGGTGGTCGGGACAACGCCCTTCACCACCGTTCACGCCAGTGACGAGGCGCGGGCGGTCAAGGTGGAGCGGATGCGCCGGTACGGCTACCAGTTTTTGATCACCACCACCATCCTCGAGCGCGGGGTGACCTTCCCGGGAATCGACCTGCTGGTCCTTGGCGCCGACGACCCGGTCTTTTCCCCGGCGGCCCTGGTGCAGATCGCCGGCCGGGTCGGCCGGTCAGCCGCCCGGCCAGACGGGGAGGTGGCCTTCTTCCTCGCAGCCCCGGCCAGAAACGTCAAGGCCGCCTGCGCCCAGATCAAGGCGGTCAACCGAAGGGGGCGGCGGCTCCAATGAACTGCCTTCTCTGCAACCGCCGGCTCAACTGGCGGCCATCCTTCGCCGACCTCCTCTTGCCGGGGGCCCTCCACCCACCGGTCCTCTGCCCCACCTGCCAGGCCAGCTTTGCTCCCTGGCCGGGGTCGCACTGCCCGGGTTGCGGCCGGACCAGCCACGAAGGCCGGCTGTGTGCCGAGTGCCGCGATTGGCAGGACCGCCTCGGCTGGTACGTGCCGGTGACCAGCTGCTACCAGTACAACCAGGCGATGAAGGACTTCATGCACCGCTACAAGTTCCTCGGCGACTACCGCCTGCGGGCGACCTTTCAGCGGGAGCTGACCGAAAAGGCGCGGGCGCTGGGCGACTGCTTCGTGGCGGTGCCGGTGAGCGCGGAAACGATGGTCACCCGCGGCTTCAACCAGGTGGCGGGGATGGTTGACCTACCGCTGACGCCGGCTTTAGTGGTGGCCGGGAAGGGGAAGACCCGTCAGTCAGAGAAGGGGCGGGCCGCCCGGCTGGCCACCCCGCAGCCCTTTGCCCTAACGAACCCGGCGCTGGTGGCCGGCAAGCGGGTGGTCCTGATCGACGACGTGATGACCACCGGGCGGACCTTTTACCACGCCGCCACCCTCCTGAGGGCGGCCGGGGCGGCCCAACTGCGGGGGCTGGTCCTGGCGGCGTGATTTCTTGACAAATTAGCCTGGAATGTCATTCTGTAAGAAATGTAAAACGATTGCAAGGAACGATTGTATATTTTAATTTATTCCTCTATAATGTAGGTAAGATATCAAGGAAAGGGCTTTCTTGATATTGTGCAAGCCAAATCGCTTGTACTGAAAGGAGAGAGGTACAATGCTACAATTTAATATTCGCGGAGAAAACGTTGACCTGACCGATGCGATCCGTGACTACGTAATCAAGCGGATTAGCAAGTTGGAAAAGTATTTTGAAGACAACGTTGAAGCAACCGCCCACGTTAACCTGAAGGTCTACACCGACAAGACCTACAAGGTTGAAGTAACGATCCCGTTACCGTACTTGACCTTGCGGGCGGAAGAAACTTCCAACGATATGTATGCAAGCATTGACTTGGTAACCGACAAGCTGGAGCGGCAAATCCGGAAGTACAAGACGAAGGTTAACCGCAAGGCCCGCGAAAAGGGCTTCAAGGGCCTCGAGTTTGTTAACAGCCAAGACGACGAACCGGCCACCGACCAACTGAAGATTGTGCGGACCAAGCAAATCTCGCTGAAGCCGATGGACTCGGAAGAAGCCGTCTTGCAAATGGACATGCTGGGCCACGATTTCTTTGTCTTCGAAGACTCCGAAACCAACGGCACGAGCATTGTCTACCGGCGCAAGGATGGCCGGTACGGTTTAATTGAAATCAACTAATTCTTAATTGTCTTAAAGCATTTCGTTAGCGCTTGAAATGCGAAGGGGGCCGGAGCGATCCGGTCCCTTTTTTGCTGCTAGCAAAGCGCTAGTGATTCGGCCAAAAGGTTCTGAAAGCGCGGGGTTATTAGTTTTCATTGCTTGGGGACCATGGTAAAATGATGACTGTGTATTTAGATTTATGATGGAAAAATACCGGTCATTTTTAGAAGCACGACCGGCAACTCTGAGTGGAAGGAAAGGATTATTCAATGGCGAACATCCTTAGAAAGTGGATTGAAAGCGACCGCCGCGAACTCCGGCGGATTGATAAGATCGCAAATAAAGTCGAAGGCTATGCCGAGGAAATGGGCAAGCTGACCGACGACCAACTGAAGGCCAAGACGACCGAGTTCAAGAAGCGGGTCCAAGAAGACGGCGAGGACCTCGACAAGCTCTTACCGGAGGCCTTTGCCGTTGCCCGCGAAGGGGCCAAGCGGGTGCTCGGCCTCTACCCGTTCCACGTCCAGGTCATGGGGGGGATCGTCCTTCATGAAGGGAACATCGCCGAAATGAAGACCGGGGAAGGGAAGACCCTGACGGCCACGATGCCGGTTTACCTCAACGCCTTGAGCGGCAAGGGGGTCCACGTGATCACCGTCAACGAGTACCTCTCCCAGCGGGACGCCGAGGAAATGGGCCAGCTCTACAAGTGGCTTGGTTGCTCGGTCGGCGTCAACGGGGCCGAGAAGTCGCCCGACGAAAAGCGCGAAGCCTACCAGTGCGACATCATGTACTCGACCAACAGTGAAATTGGTTTCGACTACCTGCGGGACAACATGGCCGTCTACCAGGAAGACCAGGTTCAGCGCGGCCTCAACTACGCGATCGTCGACGAAGTGGACTCGATCCTGATCGACGAGGCGCGGACGCCGCTGATCATCTCCGGGCCGGGGACGGGGACCTCCAAGCTCTACCAGCAAACCGACCGCTTCGTCAAGAAGCTCAAGAACGAGGACGACTACAAGGTCGACCTCGAATCAAAGACCGTTTCCCTGACCGACCAGGGGATTCAAAAGGCCGAGAAGTACTTCAACCTCAAGAACCTCTACGACCCGGACAACACCGCCTTGACCCACCACCTCGACCAGGCGCTGCGGGCCAACTACATCATGTTGAAGGACAAGGACTACGTGGTTTCCAACGGCGAAGTCCTGATCGTCGACTCCTTCACCGGCCGGGTGATGGAGGGGCGGCGCTTCTCCGACGGCCTGCACCAGGCGATCGAGGCCAAGGAACACGTTGAAATCCAGGAAGAAAACAAGACGATGGCCAACATCACCTACCAAAACCTCTTCCGGATGTACAGCAAGTTGGCCGGGATGACCGGGACGGCGCGGACCGAAATGGAAGAATTCCGCGAGATCTACAACATGGAAACGATCTCGATCCCAACCAACCGGCCGGTGGCCCGCAAGGACGAACCGGACCTGCTCTACCCGACGCTGGACACCAAGTTCACCGCCGTTGTCAAGCGGATTAAGAAGCTCCACGAAAAGGGGCAACCGGTCTTGGTCGGGACGGTGGCCGTTGAAACCTCCGAGCACCTGTCCAACCTGCTGAAGAAGGAAAAGATCCCGCACGTGGTCCTAAACGCCAAGAACCACGCCAAGGAAGCCGACATCGTCAAGAACGCCGGTCAGGTGGGGGCGGTAACGATCGCCACCAACATGGCCGGGCGGGGGACCGACATCAAGCTCGGGCCGGGGGTCAAGGAACTCGGTGGCCTGGCCGTGATCGGGACCGAACGGCACGAGTCGCGGCGGATCGATAACCAACTGCGGGGCCGCTCCGGCCGCCAGGGGGACCCGGGCCTGTCCCAGTTCTACCTCTCGCTCGAAGACGACCTGATGAAGCGCTTCGGGGGCGAACGGATCAAGGCCTTCCTCGACCGGATGAAGGTGGAGGGCGAAGACGCCGTCATCAAGAGCCGTTTCCTGACCCGCCAGGTGGAATCGGCCCAGAAGCGGGTTGAAGGGAATAACTATGACTCGCGGAAGAACGTCCTCCAGTACGACGACGTGATGCGCGAACAGCGGGAAATCATCTACAAGGAACGCCAGCAGGTGATCACCGAAAAGAAGTCGCTCAAGTGGGTGCTGATGCCGATGGTCAAGCGCACCATCCAGCGCGAGGTTGACCAACACACCCTCGGTAACCCGGAGGACTGGCAACTGCAGGGCCTGCTCGACTTTGCGACCGAGGTCCTGGTCAAGCCGGACAAGATCAAGCTCAAGGACCTGGCCGGCAAGGACCAAAAGCAGCTGGTCGACTTCCTGATGGGCCTGGCCGAGGGCGTCTACAAGGAGAAGCAAAAGCAGCTCTACGACGCCGCCCAGATGCTCGAGTTCGAGAAGGTCGTCATCCTGCGGGTGGTCGACTCCCACTGGACCGACCACATCGACGTGATGGACCAGTTCCGCCAGTCGGTTGGCCTGCGGGGCTACGGCCAGCTGAACCCGCTGGTTGAATACCAGACCGCCGGTTACCACATGTTTGAGCAAATGATTGCCGACATCGAGTACGAGACGACCCGCCTCTTCATGAAGTCGGAAATCCGCCAAAACGTTACCCGTTAATTGAATCACGAGGGACCCGTCCGCACCTGCGGGAGGGTTCCTTTGCGTTTTCACCAAGAAGTGAAAGGAGTCAGCATGGAACTCAGTGACGCCAAGAAACAGTTAGAAGCAATGCAATCCCAGATTGCCCGCTTCGGGAGGTCTCTTTGACTTAGACGGCCTCAACGAAAGTATCGCCATCAACGAACACAAGATGGCCGAACCCGACTTCTGGAACGACCAGCAGGCCGCCCAAAAGTTGATCGCCGAAAACAACGAACTCAAGAGCCGCCGCGACACCTTCCTCGCCCTCAAGACCGGCGTCGAGGACATCGCGGCCACGATCGAGCTGCTCGAGCTCGAGGACGACCCCGACCTGGCCGCCGACCTGGCCAGCCAACTCAAGGACACCCAGGTCAAGCTCGAGGCCTACCGGCTGGAGCAGCTCCTCAGCGGCAAGTACGACGCCAAGAACGCGATCCTGGAAATCCACCCCGGCGCCGGGGGGACCGAAGCCCAGGACTGGGGCGAAATGCTCTTGCGGATGTACACTCGCTGGGCCGCCCAGCACGACTTCACCGTCGAGGTTGCCAGCTACGAGGCTGGTGAAGAGGCCGGCCTGAAGAGCGCCACCCTGCTGATCAAGGGCCACAACGCCTACGGCTACCTCCACCCGGAAAAGGGGGTCCACCGCTTGGTGCGGATCTCGCCATTTGACGCCGCCAACCGTCGCCACACCTCCTTTGCCTCGGTCGACGTGATGCCGGAGCTCGACGACGAGGTCGAGGTCAACATCGACCCGGCCGACCTGCGGGTGGACACCTTCCGCTCCAGCGGGGCCGGCGGGCAACACATCAACAAGACCGAGTCAGCCGTCCGGATCACCCACCTGCCGACCGGGATCGTCACCTCCTCGCAGGCTGAGCGCTCCCAGCTGCAAAACCGGGTGACGGCGATGAACATGCTCAAGGCTAAGCTCTACGAACGCGAGCAGGAAAAGAAGGCCCAGGAGCGGGCCCAAATCGAGGGCGAGCAGGCCGACATCGGCTGGGGCTCGCAGATTCGTTCCTACGTCTTCCACCCCTACTCGCTAGTCAAGGACACCCGCACCGGCTACGAGACCCACGACACCCAGGCGGTGATGGACGGCGACCTCGACCCCTTCATCAACGCCTACCTCCAGTGGAAGTTGAGCAAAAAGGCGGGGGATTGATTGCCTTTCTTCCCCTGAGCAAGTAAGATTATGGATGAAAGGGGTTCAATTGTTTTCATTAATAAGAAACCCGAACCACAACCATCAATCGTCTGCCCCCCAAGCGGGGCGGTCAGCAAAGGGGGAGATTTTATGCCAAGTCGTTACGATAATCGTCGCCGCCTCACCCGGTCGGCCCACAACCGGCGCGTCTGCGGGGTCCTCGGCGGCTTTGCCGACTACTTTGGTCTCAACGCCACCTACATGCGGATTGCCTACGTGGCCTTCACCCTGCTGGTGTGGACGGTGCCGGGGGTCATCATCTACTTCATGATGGCCCTGGCGATGCCGCCGGAGAAGCCGGTCCGGCCGGCCTTCTTTGACCGCCAGGATGCCGAGCACCGCCAGCGGCGCGAGTTGCACAACGTTGAGGAAGAAGACGAAAAGAAGGGATGACGCATGGGCTTTTTTAAGGGAATTTTGATCAACGCCGTCTTGTTCGTGGCCCTGGCCGGCCTCTTTGCCCAGACCGGCTGGTTCTACTTGAGCAGCTTCTGGGCGGCCCTGGTGGCCAGCCTGGTGCTGGCGGTGCTGAACCTGTTGGTCAAGCCGTTCTTGCTGCTGCTCTCCTTGCCGATCAACATCCTGACCCTCGGGCTGTTTAGCTTCGTGATCAACGGCCTGATGCTCCAGTTGACCTCGGTGGTGGTCGGCAGCGCGGCCTTTCACTTTTCCTCGCTCGGGGCGGCGATCATCATCGCCCTGGTGATGTCGCTGTGCAACGTCATTATTTCCAGTCATTTTGAAGATTAGGTAGGGAAAATTATGCCAGAAATCAATTCAGTTACCGTGGCCGACCTGGTGAAGAACGTCCGCTTGAAGGTCCTCCAGGGGGAAGACTACCTCGACCGGCCGATCACCACCAGCGACATCTGCCGGCCGTCGCTGGAATTTGCCGGCTACTTCAAGCACTACCCGGCAATGCGGATCCAGCTGCTCGGGATCACCGAAACCTCCTTTGCCAAGGAAATCGGCCACGACAAGCGCCAGGAATACCTGGAGCGGATGTGCATGCCGGCCACGCCGTGCTTCGTCGTTTCTACCGACCTGCCGGTGATGGAGGAGCTCAAGGTGGCCGCCAAGAAGGCCCACATTCCGATCCTCGGCACGCCGCTGACCTCCTCACGAATCCTCGGGAACATGACCTCCTACCTGGTGGCCCGCCTGGCCAAGCGCCAGTCGATCCACGGGGTGCTGGTCGACATCGCCGGGGTCGGCGTTTTAATCACCGGTGACTCCGGGGTCGGCAAGAGTGAAACCGCCCTCGAGCTGGTCCGCCGCGGCCACCGGCTGGTTGCCGACGACCGGGTTGAGGTCTACGCCCGCGACGAGCAGACCCTGGTCGGGGCGGCGCCGATGATCTTGCAACACCTGATGGAAATCCGCGGGATCGGGATCATCAACGTGATGACCCTCTACGGTTCCGGGGCCGTGATGCCGGAGGATTCGATCGACCTGATCGTCCACCTCGAGACCTGGACGCCGGATTCGCAGTTCGACCGCCTCGGCGACCGCGGCGACACCCAGACGATCCTCGACGTTGAGGTGCCGAAGGTGGCCGTGCCGGTCAAGACCGGGCGCAACCTGGCGATCATCATCGAATCGGCGGCGATGAACTACCGGGCCGAGACGATGGGCTACGACGCCACCAAGACCTTCGACGAAAACCTCAACCGGCTGATCAAGCAGAACTCGGCGGCCGACGCCAAGGACAATGGGAATGCTTAAGGCCGCCCTCAACCCGATCGCCCTCCAGCTGGGGCCGATCAGCGTCCACTGGTACGGGGTGATCATCGCCACTGGGGTCGTCTTGGCCCTCTTGCTTTCAATTCGCGAGGGCAAGCGGCAGGGAATCGAGGAGGACGCCTTCTACGACTTCCTCCTCTACGCCCTGCCGGTGGCGATCATCTGCGCCCGCGCCTACTACGTCCTCTTTCAGTGGGGCTATTATTCCCAACACCCGGGCGAGATCATTGCCATCTGGGACGGCGGGATTGCCATCTACGGGGCCCTGATCGGGGGCGCGATCGTGCTGGTGATCTACTGCCGCCGCCACTTCATTTCGGTCTGGCACTTTCTCGACGTGGTGGCGCCGACGGTGATCATGGCCCAGGGGATGGGCCGCTGGGGGAACTTCTTCAACCAGGAGGCCTTCGGCAAGATCACCAGCCGCGCCGCCCTGGAGGCCCAGCACCTGCCGGCCTGGCTGATCAACCAGATGGACGTCAACGGTGCCTACCGGGTGCCGACCTTCCTCTACGAATCGAGCTGGGACTTCCTCGGCTTTGCCCTCCTGATGTTGCTGCGCCACCGCCGCCACCTCTTCAAGCGCGGCGAGGTCTTCTTGGCCTACGGGATGTGGTATTCGCTGGGTCGCTTCTTCATCGAGGGAATGCGGACCGACAGCCTGATGCTCGGGCCGCTGCGGATCTCCCAGGTCCTCTCGGTGGTGATCTTTTTCACCGCCCTCGGCCTGGTGATTTACCGGCGGCAGGATGCGCAGCTACCGTGGTACGACTTAAAGGAGAATGAAAAAAATGAGTGAACAAATTGCAGTCCTCGGTGCCGGCTCCTGGGGGAGCGTCCTGGCCAACGTCCTGGTCGAAAACGGCCACGCCGTCCGCCTCTGGTCGCGCAACCCGGACCAGGTGGCCGAGCTAAACGACCACCACACCAACCACAAGTACCTGGCCGACTTCACCTACCAGCCCGGCCTGGTGGCCACTAGCGACATGAAGGAAGCCGTGGCCGCCGCCACCGTGGTCCTGATCGTGATCCCGACCGGCGGCTTCCGCGCGGTCAGCGAGCAGCTGCGGGCGATCCTGGCCGAAACTGGCCGCCAACCGGTGCTGGTTCACGCCACCAAGGGGCTGGAGCAGGAAAGCTACAAGCGGCCGTCGGAAATCCTGGCCGAAACGATCCCGGAAGCCAACCGCAAGGGGATCGTGGTCCTTTCCGGGCCGAGTCACGCCGAGAGCGTGGCCATCCACGACATGACCGCCGTTACCGCCGCCAGCGCCGACCAGGAGAGCGCCGAGCTGGTGCAGCACCTCTTTAGCAACGACTACTTCCGCGTTTACACCAACGACGACGTGATCGGTGCCGAGTTCGGGGCCGCCCTCAAGAACATCGTCTCGATCGGTGCCGGCGCCCTCCAGGGGCTGGGCTACCACGATAACGCCCGTGCCGCCTTGATAACCCGGGGCTTGGCTGAAATTCGCCGCCTCGGGGTGGCCTTTGGCGCCAACCCGCTGACCTTCATTGGTCTCTCCGGGGTCGGCGACCTGGTGGTGACCGCCACCAGCAAGAACTCGCGCAACTGGCGGGCCGGCTACCAGCTCGGTCAGGGCAAGCCCCTCCAGCAGGTGATCGACGAAATGGGGATGGTCATCGAGGGGGTCTACACCACCAAGGCTGCTTACGAGTTGGCCCAGAAGCGCCACGTGAAGATGCCGATCACGGCGGCCATCTACCGCGTTTTATACGAAGGGGAAGACGTAAAAACGGCGATTAAGGCCCTAATGAGCCGAGAAGTTACCTCAGAAGTCGAATAGATGTGGTAGAATGGTAGCGGATGCAATTAAATTTACGGAGGATATTTTCTTATGAAACCAGTACGCAAAGCAATCATTCCGGCGGCGGGTCTCGGGACCCGGTTCTTGCCGGCCACCAAGGCCTTGGCCAAGGAAATGTTGCCGATTGTCGACAAGCCGACGATTCAATTCATCGTTGAAGAAGCCCGCAAGTCGGGGATCGAAGACATCGTTGTGGTTGACGGCAAGAACAAGCGCTCGATCGAGGACCACTTCGACTCCAACCCGGAACTCGAAGACAACCTGCGCTCCAAGCACAAGGACGAAATGCTGAAGTTGGTTGAAGAAACCACCGACATCAACATCTACTTCATCCGTCAGTCCCACCCGCGGGGCCTGGGGGATGCCGTGCTGACGGCCCGCGCCTTCATCGGCGACGAACCGTTCGTGGTAATGTTGGGGGACGACCTCAACAACATCAACGGCAACGGCAACCCGCTGACCAAGGAACTTATTGACTCCTACGAAGAAACCGGGGCTTCCACCCTGGCCGTAATGCGGGTGCCACACGAAGACACCGCCAAGTACGGGGTTATCAACCCGAGTGCCGAAGTGCAACCGGGTCTCTTCAACGTAACGAACTTCGTTGAAAAGCCGGACCCGAAGGACGCCCCATCCGACCTGGCAATCATCGGGCGCTACGTCTTCACGCCGGAAATCTTTGACGTACTGGAAAAGACGAAGCCGGGCAAGGGGAACGAAATCCAACTGACCGACGCCAT
This sequence comes from uncultured Limosilactobacillus sp., assembly GCA_944327195.1. Lineage (GTDB taxonomy): Bacteria > Bacillota > Bacilli > Lactobacillales > Lactobacillaceae > Limosilactobacillus. Next base: position 8,211 of record CALVGV010000009.1, on the reverse strand, counting down.
CAACACCCTCAACAAGACGCAACGGGTTTTCGCCCACGAATACAAGGGCGACCGTTACGACACCGGGAACAAGTTCGGTTGGCTGCAAACCAACATTTCCTACGGGCTTAACCACCCACAAACCAAGGACGAACTGCGCGAATACATCAAGGAACTCGGCGCCAAGCTGGCGGCCGAAGACAAGAAGGCCAAGAAGTAATTCGCCGCAAGTAGAAAAGCGCCGGTTGTACCGCCAAATGGTACAACCGGCGCTTTTTGTGTTCCCTAGGGCAGGGAAAACCCGGGAGAGCAAAAAACGGGCCCAGGAAAGCTCCTGGCCCCGTTTGCAAGCCTTAGTAGGGGAATGCCTACTTCAGGTTGTTGCTGTCCATGATGCCGTCGAGCAGGCCGTAATCGACGGCTTCCTGGGCGGTCATGTAGTTGTCGCGTTCGGTATCTTCTTGAACCTTTTCGAAGGTTTGACCAGAGTTCTTGGCCAAGATCTCGTTGATCATCTTCCGGGTCTTGAGGATTTCCTCGGCGGCGATTTGAATTTCGGTTTGTTGCCCCTGGGCACCACCGGATGGTTGGTGAATCATCACCGTGGAGTGCGGCAGGCCGAAGCGCTTGCCCTTGGCCCCGGAGGAAACCAGGACGCTGGCCATCGATGCGGCCATCCCGATCACGATCGTTTGCACGTCGGACTTGATGAAGTTCATCGTGTCGTAGATCGCCATCCCGGACGTTACCACGCCACCCGGGGAGTTGATGTACATGTAGATGTCCTTGGTGGAGTCTTGGGCATCCAAGAAGAGCAGTTGGGCAACGATTGAGTTTGCCATCTCGTCTTCAATTGGGCCTGATACCATGATGATCCGGTCCTTCAGCAGGCGGGAGTAAATGTCATAAGCACGTTCCCCACGGGACGATTGCTCAATGACCGTTGGAACTAAGTTCATACTGTGGCCTCCTTAATTAGCACTGGTTAGCTTTGATTGCTAACTGATGGGACTATTTTACCCCGTTGGTCAGCAAAGGTCAAATCATTTCCCTCCCTAAACCAAAAACCGGCCCCCAAGAGGAGCCGGTTGGCGGGATAGACTGGGCGGAGTGGGGGTTAGGACCCATCCGTAAAGTGGGGATGACTAGTGAAGGTCGTGGCTGATCAGGTTCAGTTCGGTCAGGACGCATTCGGCGTCGAGCTTTGGCCGGTCGTGGTTTTCCGCGTGGTCCTTCATTAAGGCGAGTTCCTTTTGGGTCTTTTCTGCTTGCGTCATGGTTAGTTCCTCCATTTCAAAATCGATAATAAAATTGGTCTAGTTTTGTCTTTCTCTCGTACAAGTGTTATGTTGCTATCCTACCCCAGATCGGTATAGTTATCAAGGGGTTTAATATTACAATTTTGCTAAGGGTTTATCAATTGCGGCCAGACGCGGTTTTACGGGGGAAGAGGAAAAATTAACCGGCGAAAGGTTGATTCTTTGGGGATTGTTGGTTATAATCGGAATGTTGATTATTCAGAATAAATGAAGGAGGCAGAACGTATGCGTAAGGCACATCCACATGGCGTACAAGGCCGTCGTCCCGTTGCTCCAAAGTACAAGCGGGCATTAAAGGAAAAGAAGATCGAAGAAATTCGGAAGTGGGCTAAGCAAAAGCCAGCTGAAGAAAAGTAATTTGATCAAGCCGCAGGAGAGAAAACAAAAAAGTTTTCCAAAGCTCTTGCAATTTGATTATCAATCAGGTATTATAATACCTGTTGATGAGGCGCCCTTAGTGTAATGGATCGCACGTGAGATTCCGGTTCTCGAGATCGGGGTTCGACTCCCCGGGGGCGCATTAAGAATTGAATATTCTTAAGATGCCCCAGTGGCGGAACTGGCAGACGCGCAACGTTCAGGTCGTTGTATGGGTAACCATGTACAGGTTCGAATCCTGTTTGGGGCATAATCAAAAGGCCGTTATCCTTGAGATAACGGCCTTTTTCGTATTACTAAAGTGATTATTTACGGAAAATGATGACAAGGTGATGACAGGGAGCTACTTCAAAGGAGACGGTCGTAATCGGGGGTTGCGGGTACCCTTTGCTTTAGCCGATTAGCTTGGGCTGGCCCCATGAAGAAGGGGGCGGGCAGCAGCGCTCTGAGGGGCTTCCGTCGGGGATGCTCTCAAGCTAGCCAGCGTACCGCCCCTTTCATTATTCCAAAAAACGCGAGCAATTTTGAAATAATGGATTGACACTTTCGAAAATCGTGGCATAATAATGACAATCTCATTAGAGACATATTAGAAATCAACGTGATTTGCTCAAGCTGAGAAAGGAAGCAATACATATGACAAGAAAAGTTGCCGTGGTCGGGATGGGCCACGTTGGGGCCACCGTTGCCCACTACCTCGTTTCCGGCGGATTCGTAGACGACCTCGCCCTCTTTGACACCAACGAAGCCAAGGTGCAATCCGACGCCCTCGACCTCCGCGACGCGATGGCTAACCTGCCGACGCACACTAACCTCTACGTCAACGACTGGTCCCAAGTGGCCGACTGCGACGTGGTCGTTTCGGCCCTCGGGAAGTCGAAACTGGTTGACACCCCCGATCACGACCGCTTTGCCGAGTTCAAATTCACCCGCACCCAAGTGCCGGTGGTCGGCAAGAAGCTGGCCGAGCACGGCTTCAAGGGCGTCTTGGTCAACATCACCAACCCCTGCGACGTGATCACCGCCATGTACCAGCAGGCAACCGGCCTGCCGAAGCACCAGGTGGTCGGCACCGGGACCCTGCTCGACTCGGCGCGGATGCGGGCGACGGTTGGCGAAACCCTCGGTCTCGACTCGCGGTCGGTGGTTGGCTACAACCTCGGTGAGCACGGCAATTCCCAGTTCACCGCCTGGTCAACCGTCCGCGTCTTCGGCAAGCCCCTGTTGACCTACCTCAAGGAGAACCCGGCGGTCCACGCCGACCTGCCGGCGATGGAGGAACGGGCGCGCCAGGGAGGCTACACGGTCTACAAGGGGAAGAAGTACACCAATTACGGGGTGGCCACCGCGGCGGTCCGCTTGACCCTGGCGGTGCTCAACGACGCCCAGACCGAGTTGCCACTGTCCAACTACCGGGAAGAATTCGGCACCTACCTGTCCTACCCGGCGGTGGTCGGCCGCAGCGGGGTGGTCAAGCAACTCCAGTTGAACCTTCTGCCGGAAGAAGAGGAGAAGTTGGCCAAGACCGCCGGCTACATCAAGGACCGGCTCGCCAAGGAAGAAGCGCGGGCCCAAGAAGAAGATAACTAGGCGAACAGAAATTAAGTCGAACTTGCCAGCCGGGGTCCACCAACTGCCCCGCTGACGTAAAAATCCCAGTCAGGAATTACGCTGACCGGGATTTTTTTCGGTTTACTAGCGTCAATTTCTGACCTAAGACCCCTAGTGATTAACCGAGTGGAGCCAAGTGTAATATTACCCTTTTAGATTTTTGTCATGATATAATATGGGTCAACATCAGGTGAGGATAATTTTGACATGGGTTTTAGAGGTACTGCAGAGTTTTAGAGGTCTCGCAGATCAATGATGTTTAAGCTTGTCAAGGTGAGCTCCCTGGATCGTTAAAGGGCGCCATGAGCCCCACTAGAAGGCCCTTAGTAAGGGAAAGGGGAAATGGTGCCCGAGGGATTTGAGATAGCTTAGAAGCGTTCTTACGCGCAATGATGTTTACCAATAGAAAATGCCCATTCAGCAATCACGCTGAACGGGCATTTTCATTATTCACTATTATTCCTCAACCGGCGTAATCCGCTCGAAGCTTAGTCCCGGAACGGCGTTGAGGTCCCAGTCGGCGCGGTCGCCGTGCTGGTAGCCAACGTAGCCGGCGGCGCCGATCATCGCCGCGTTGTCACCGCAGAGCTTCAGCGGGGCCAAGAGGAGCTTTAGCCCCGGGAAGTTCCTTGCCAGGTCACTGGTCAAGCGGTCACGCAAGCCGCGGTTGGCGGCCACCCCGCCGGCCAGGATCAGCTGCTTTACCGGGTACTCGCGAAGGGCCCGCTGGGTCTTTTCGGCCAGGATGTCGACCACCGCCGCCTGGAAGCTGGCCGCCAGGTCGTTCTTATCGAGCCGCCCCCCCCGCTGGTCGGCGTTGTGGACGGTGTTGATGAAGGCACTCTTCAGGCCGCTGAAGCTGAAGTCGAGGTTGTCTTCCTGGACCATCGCCCGCGGGAAGTTGAAGCTATCCTTCCCCTGGTGGGCCCATTCGTCAACCGTCTTGCCGGCCGGGTAGTTGACCCCCAGCACCCGGCCAATCTTGTCGTAGGCCTCGCCCACGGCGTCGTCGCGGGTTTCGCCGACGATCTGGTAGACGTGTTCCTCTGGCATGTAGACCAACTCGGTGTGGCCCCCCGACACCAGCAGGGCCATCTGCGGGTAGGTGAACTCACCGGCAAAGCGGGCGGCGTAGATGTGGCCGGCCATGTGGTTGACCGGAATCAGCGGCAGATCGTGGGCCCAGGCAATCGTCTTGGCGGCGGTCACCCCGATCAAAAGCGACCCCACCAGCCCTGGCCCGTAGGTAACCGCCACCCCGGCCAGGTCAGCGTAGTCGACCCCGGCCTGGTCCAGCGCCTCTTGGGTGCAGATCGTCACCTGCTCGATGTGGTGACGGCTGGCCACTTCCGGCACCACGCCGCCGAAGCGCTGGTGGCTCTCGATCTGGGTGGCCACGATGTTGGAACAAATCTCGGTCCCGTTCTTGATCACCGCCACGCTGGTCTCATCGCAGCTGCTTTCAAATGCTAAGAGGTATGTGTCTTCTGCCATGTTAAATTCCCTTCGTTTGGTTGAGCGTTAGTATCATCGTGTAGGCGTCCTCGCCGTCCTCGAGGTAGTATTCGTGCTTGATCCCGGAGCGCACGAAGCCCAGCTGGCGGTAGAGGCGCTGGGCGGGGGCGTTGTCGGCCCGCACCTCGAGACTGAGGGTCAGCAGGTGGTTTTCCTGGGCCACCTGGATCAGGGCGGTGATCAGCTGGGTGGCGATCCCGCGGCGCTGGGCGGCCGGGTGAACGGCGACGTTGGTCAGGTGACCGTCCTTGGCGTTGAAGTTGACCGCCATCCCGGCGTAGCCCTGAACGGCGTCCCCGTCCCTGACCACTAGGTAGAGGCAGTTGCGCCGCTGGAGGTCGTAGTAAAAGGCGGTCTCGTCCCAGGGCGGGATGGTGTAGATCAGCCGCTCGATTTCCACCAGCTGGCTAACCTCCTTCGGCCGGGCGGGGGCGAGGTAGTACTCCCGGTCGCCCAAGAGGAGGGGTCGCGGGCGGAAGAAGAGCGGCGGGGTCAGCGGCGCGCCGGTCAGCCACCGCCAAAAGCTACTTAACTTCGTGAACATAGTTGGTCTTGCTTTGCCCCGGGTGGGCCTTTTGCCAGTTGGCCTCGGCCTCGGTCAGGCGCAGGTAGTTGGGGATGAAGGCGTCAACGTCAGCCACCGGTGCGGCCGTTTTTCCTAGGCGAGCGAGGGCGAAGGTTGAGACCATCGCCGCGGCCGGCAGGAGGGTGACGTTGGCCGGCAGTTCCGGGACGGCGGCCGCCAGCTTCGGCGTCATTTCGCCGAGCAAGTAGACCGGCTGGTCGCTCGGCAGGCGGTCGAGCAGGCTGGCAAAGGCGAGGTGGGAATCGGCAGAAACGCCGGTCAGTTCGCCGTCCTGCCAGCGGTAACTGCCGGCGAAGACGTTGCCGCGGCGGGCATCAAAGAAGGGCACCAGCAGGGCGTTGGTGACGGGGGCGATCCCGGCGGCCAGCGCCTTGAGGCTGGACACCCCCACCAGGTCGATTCCGAGGGTCATCGCCAGGGTCTTGGCGGTGGTGACGGCAATCCGGATCCCGGTGTAGGAGCCGGGCCCCTGGGCGACGACGACCCGGTCGAGGTCGGCCGGTTGCCAGCCGGCCTTGGCCATCAGGTCGTTGATCGTCGGCAGAACGTAGATGCTGTGGTTGCGGATGGTGTTGATGGTGGTGGTTGCCTTGAGGAGGTTGTCCTCCACCAAAGCGATGCTCATCGGGTGGTTGGAGGTATCGAGTGCCAAAATCTTCATTATAATTTCGTTCCTTTCTTGTTCGTTGACTATCTTACCATATTGGCTCCGGAAAAGCGGTGGATTTAGTTGCGGGTAGTAGTAGGGTTAAGCAATGCAGAGAATAGTGACTGCCCAGAGACAATGAAAATAGCGTTTGACGGTTTACTTATCCCTAGATAGAAGTGATGTTAATAAAAAAACTAATATTTTTCCTGTTTAACGGTTTATTCAATGCGCCGTGCATATTAAAATTAGACGTGGTTCACAAGAATGTGAAGATTACGAGACGGAGGAGTATTTTTGATGAACACGATTGATAAGCCCCAATTGTCGAGCAAGGAACTGATGATTTTCAACCAAGAGGTGGAAAACCGGAAGAAAAACTCGGTGGTTGCGTATTTAATCTGGTGGTTCTTTGGGTTCATGGGTGGCCACCGGTACTACTTCGGGAAAACCCAAAGTGCCGTTGCGATGACCTTAATTTTCTGGCTCGGGGTTTGGGTTTTTGGCCTTGGGGCCGCAATTACCCTCATCTGGGCAATCATTGACGTATTTTCGATTGGTAGTTGGTTTCGGGAGGATACGCAAAAGGTTGAAGAACAGGTCTTCAATGAACTGCAACTAGGGAAGTTGCAATCAAACCAAGCTACCAACGTTACCCCAGCGCCGGCGCAAAACCCAACCCCGGCACCGGTTCAAAATCGGGTGAGTCAGCCAGCACCAAAGATGGAGAACCGGCAAACTTCGGCAAGTTTCACTACCAGTAACTCTGTTTCTACTTCTACTTCATTAAGCACGAGCCAAAGTGGAACGGCGGTTTCTGAAACGGCTAGTGAATCAACTGCCACCCAGACTCAGCGACAATTTTGCAACCAATGCGGGGCAAAACTGGTTGAGGGAGCTACCTTCTGTACCAATTGTGGTGCGAAGGTTGATGCACGCTAATACGTAATCTGGGGGAGAAAAATGGAATCAACAATTTTTTGCCCATTCTGTGGGAAGAAGATTGCGCAGGGGAATGCGTTCTGTCCCTTTTGTGGGAAAGAACTAAAGGCGGCTAGCGCTATCGACCCAACTAAAGTTTTGGCTGAACAATCCGCGGAGACGGAGAATAAATTGATCCCGATTTGCAAGGGGCTAGTATTTGCGGGTATTTTTTCAGAAGCCATTTACCTATTTGAGTCAATGGCTAACCCCCTTCCTTTTTTTTTTTTAATTATCGCGGTGGGGTTCTTGGTTGGGACTATCCGACCGAAACTGAACGAGAAAACATTGCAGCTAGTTTTATATAGCCTTACTTTAGCTTCCTTTGCAGTTGGGCTAATCATGATAATTTTGTACAAGATTTTAGCCCTTGAGGATGGAACCATTAGTACGGTGTTGAACCTTGTAAAGCAAATTACCGGAGAGCTTTCGCTTGGCTGTGGACTGGCAATTCTTTTTAGTGAGAAAAGTAAGGGAAAGACAAGTCGAATCGGGTTACTTGCATTTGCAGGCTTCTTTCTAGTGATTGAGGTTATTGCACTAGTCTACTCAGAAACCTTTTCGTGGATTTATTTAAAAACGGATCTCACTTTTACTCGCCTCAATATGATTTACTCCATTATTAGGGGCTTGCTAGTAGACATTCCATTAATTGTTGCAAGTGCTGGTGTAATTCTACTTACAAGGAAGTCGTTCAAGGCGCACGAAAAAAGGGAGCTATCTTTCTCGAAGAACTGGAACATCGTTGGGGTATCAACGGTTCTTTGGCTTATTGTTGGGTATCTCTTCGCGGCGGCACCAAGTTTTCTTACTGAGGGTAACATTAAGTATATCTATGGATACTACAAGTACGACAGTGAACCTTATCAGTATCGCTTGAGCTTTTGGATTGCATTCGGTCTTGCCGTGATAGCTTCCACGTTAATGCTATTTGCCTTGCGGCGGAGCACTGAAGAGTTATCCAAGGGATTTGGATTATTTAGCAGTGGTTTGTTCGTTCAAGCGTTGGGGATGTTCTTAATCCGTTGGACGATAAATGACTTTAGCTGGCTTCACGTTGCACTTGTCGGTCTAGGATTTGGGATTTCGCTAACTGGAATGGCGGTATTGCTCGTCCGGATAATAGACTTCCGCGGAAATTAAAATCCTAGTTTTCAAATTTCACCTTTGGTATGATCTTGTCAAAAAAGGTGATT